>JAISRK010000083.1 GCA_031273665.1 Holosporales bacterium | reverse complement strand
ATTCCAGCGAAAGCAACCGCCCCATAGGGAAGTGGCGTCCGATTTCACGCAGAAAAGGAATGTATTCTAGCCGATCCAACCATTCCGCGTTGTCTACCAGCTTGCCGTCATTATTTTGTGTTCCGAATCGGATGTACGGCGCGTAGCTGAGACGAATACCATTGATGTTGCGAGCAAGCGCTTCTTCCGAAAGCATAGGACGTATTGTGCTGCGAAAAGAAGGATCCCCGATTTTACTCGTTCCACCGCCAACAAGCGCGATAGGACGATGTCCATGCTTTTGAAAGAGGCGGAGTAACATTATAGGAATAAGATGCCCAACATGCAGGCTTTCAGCCGTTGCATCGCAGCCTAAGTACAATGTCACCGGGCCTTCCGCAAGGCGTAGATCCAGTTGTTCGATGTCCGTATTTTGGTTAATGAAACCGCGTGCCGCTGCTTCGCGCAACACAGAAGATTTAAAAGCGTGAGATGCCATGATCTTCTCTCCCTTTAACCGCTAGCTACACGAGAGCGCCTCTTCGGTTCTTGAATAATGTATGAATAAGAAGAAACGTAGTCTACCGTGTGCTGGTATACATCTTCGATATTACTTGTGTAAAAGTGGTCGGCGTTTGGAATGACTCGATAATTGATCGTAATCCCCTTTTGTGCGCTTAGCTTCGCGATCAGACGCTCTAGCGTCTCTGCCTGAATAATAGTGTCTTTTTCCCCATAAAGAATCAGCCCAGAGACAGGACATGGGGCTAAGAAGTTAAAGTCATACAGGTTTGTTGGAGGACTGACAGAGATAAATCCCGCAACCTCCGGTCGTCGCATTAAGAGTTGCATGGCGATCCATGCGCCAAAAGAAAAACCGGCCACCCATAGTGGACGAGTACTTTGATTGATAGACTGCATCCAATCTAACGCAGCAGCGGCATCAGCTAATTCCCCTTCTCCATTGCTGAATGTCCCCTCTGAGCATCCCACACCACGAAAATTAAAGCGCAAAACCGAGGCTCCATGCTCTGCGAAAGCACGATAAAGCGTGTGCGTGACACGGTTGTTCATTGTCCCCCCTTGCAAAGGGTGAGGGTGCAAAATCAAAGCAACAGGAGCATCAGAAGAATTGCTATGATGATAGCGTCCTTCCAACCGCCCAACTGGCCCATTAAAAATAACTTGCGGCATAATTCATCTTCACTTTTATTAGGACGTATAGCGCAGAATACACAACTTTACAATGAAAAATATTTAAAACGGCGTATAACGGCCTTTCTCCTTGGATAGATTTGCTTTCTGATGTAGTAGAATAAAAATTTTTTCCCCTGGTAGACGAAGAATGCCTTATCTCGGAAGTAGGGGTGGACGGTTGATCCGAGTAATCTACCGTGCAGTATCCGCGTCCATGGGCCGGCAGTTATAGTTGCAACAAATGCATTTTTCAGAGAGACTGATCTCAGAAAAAAAGAAGCTCAGAACACCGAACCTAGCGACTCTGAGCGCTCTCAGGTACAGAGGACGACGTTGGTCAAAAAAAAATGGAAGGGTGCAGGCGTTCTTTTGGGAGCCGCCTCTCTTATCGGTGCTCTCTTGTGGGAAAGCCAGCAAAGCTCTCCTTTACCACGAACGAGTCGGTACGGCGTGTCATGTGCTGCATTGCAGCCTTTAGATGCATCGCCAGTACTGCATGTGTACGGATGGGTGAATTCCTTCCCTCCTGATGTCTTAGCGGATTTCGAAGCTATCACCGGTATTCACGTGATTTTCGATGTCTTTGATACCAACGAATTACTCGAAGCGAAGTTACTCGCTGGAAACTCAGGATACGACATCGTTTTCCCCACAGCATGGCCATATTTTGCGCGAGAACTGCAAGGCCGTGTTTATCAACCCCTTAACAAAGAACGGTTACAGCCCTTCTGGCACCTTGATGAAGAGATCCTTCAGCGCCTCGAGAATATTGATCCAGGAAATTGCTATGCGGTCCCCTATCTGTGGGGGATAATGGGAATTGGTCTGCGGACGCGCAAAGTGAAAAAGGTCCTCGGCACATTACCTCACAGCTGGGCACTTGTATTTGATCCTTACTATGCAGAAAAACTCAAACCTTTGCGTATCGAACTGTGTGATGCGCCGGGAGAATTGATCCCTGCCGCACTTGCTTTCATCGGCAAAAACCCCGAAAGCGACTCAATGGAAGATCTTAAGATGGCGGCGGCCATCCTTCGTCAAGTGCGCCCCTTCATCACTCGATTCAATCCCTCTGGTTATGAGTCTTTGGCAAGTGGCACAGCGTCTATCATCGTGGGAACGTCTGGAGATATATCGCGGGCACACCGTCAAGTAGAACGCGAAGGACAACGCAACGATGTTGCTTTTATTTTTCCGAAAGAAGGATCTTCACTATGGGTGGACGTTATGGCTATTCCCAAAGATGCGCTCCACGTTAACAATGCCCATGCGTTCATTTCCTATCTATTGCACCCACGCGTAATGGCCGCTATTACGGTGTTTACAATGTGCGCTAATACCGTTCCTTCTTCCCAACGCTACATTGCAAAAGAGATTAGAAATAACGTGTTGATTTATCCTACTCCAAGTACGCGAACACGATGCTATATTGAGAGAAACATGTCCACCGAGTACGAAGCAGCACGGACGCGGGTCGTCACAAAGATTAAATCGGAGCATTGAATGGCCACACCTTCTCGCCCCTCTAGCGCTCTTGAATCCTGGCAAGACCCTCACGCCAAACCGTACGTTTATATCGAGGAGCTTTCTAAAGCATTCGACGGAGGTGTTGCCGTTAACAACGTGACCTTGTCTATCTATCAAGGGGAGTTGTTTTCGTTGCTGGGAGGGTCTGGATGCGGCAAAACAACTCTTCTGCGCATGCTCGCGGGATTCGAACAACCAACATCGGGGAAAATATTCATTGATGGCGTTGATATGTCCCGCATTCCTCCCTACGAGAGGCCGGTGAGTATGGTATTTCAATCATACGCCCTCTTCCCACACATGACGGTATCACAAAACGTTTCTTTCGGCTTAAGACAAGAGAAACTCCCGCGTTCAGAAATTCGTGATCGCGTAGCGGCTATTTTGGATCTTGTTCAGATGCATCCTTACGCACAGCGCAAGCCGCACCAACTTTCTGGTGGGGAGCGTCAACGAGTTGCCTTGGCACGCAGCCTTGTGAAACGCCCTAAGCTGCTGCTTCTAGACGAACCTCTCTCGGCCTTAGATAAAAAACTGCGCGAGCAGACGCAGCTAGAGCTTGTCAATATTCAAGAAAAAGTGGGAATTACCTTCGTCATGGTCTCACACGATCAAGAAGAGGCGATGACCATGTCTTCACGCATTGGGGTCATGCACGAAGGACGGATTTTGCAGGTGGGCACACCTGCGGAGGTATACGAATACCCAAACTCACAATTTGTCGCTGATTTTATCGGCACGGTTAATTTGTTCGAAGGTATCGTGACAGAAGAAAGCAAGATGCATACATGTGTCGATTCTCCGCATGCTGGCTGTGAGCTCTTCGTAGGACACTCTGCTTCAGCGCCTGTAGGTGCGCATGTGCATGTTGCCATCCGCCCGGAGAAAATTATGATCTCAAAAGAGAAACCTCAAGACATTGAGCGCAATTGCACCAAGGGGATTGTCCGTGATATCGCTTATTTGGGGGATGTTTCCATTTATTACGTCGTTCTCGCGTCAGGCCATGTGACCCTTTCGACAGTGCCCAATCTCGTCCGCGCCGCTGAACGCCCTATTCAGTGGGATGACGAAGTCTACCTTTACTGGCGTCCAGAAAACAGCGTCGTACTGACTTCGTAAGAACTATTCTTCTGTGATCATACGCACAAACGAACATAGGTTTCTTATCACGAGATATTGCAAAAGTTATAAAACTCACCCATAACGCCATAAGAACGAGACCACAGCGTCGTCAGAGCACTAAGAGATGTCTTTAGCTCTCTGCCCACCTTCCGAGGACAAAGACGTTGCTGTCACAGAGCACATTGATTGAAGAGGGCATTTTATGAAGATTGACGGGAACGCGATCCGTACGGGCATGGTTTTAGAACACCGGGGCCGCTTGTGGCTTACGACAAAGACGCAACATGTTAAACCCGGCAAGGGAGGCGCCTACATGCAAGTCGAGCTCAAAGACATTCGAGACGGCACAAAGCTTAACGAACGGTTTCGTTCTGATGAGTCTGTCGAACGCGCCCGTTTGGATGAAGATTCCTACCAGTTGCTGTATCAAGAAGGAGATTCCTACACGCTAATGCACGTCGACACTTTTGATCAGATCTCTGTGACACGGTCACAAATCGGAGACGGTGCGGTTTTTTTAAGAGAAGGAGACATTGTAAAAGTTTCAGCATATGAAGGCGAGATTGTGGGGATAACGATTCCAGAAACGGCAATTTTTATGATTACAGACGCAGAGCCAGTCACCAAAGGCCAAACGGCAACCTCTTCTTACAAGCCAGCGACTCTGGAAAACGGCGTGCGTTTAATGGTCCCACCGCATATCGAAGTCGGCACGCGCGTCGTCGTAAACACAACGGACGTGGCCTACGTCGAACGCGCAAAGGATTAAGTCATGCGGAGTGCACAGTTAGCACCGGCATCCTCTATTATTACCGTTATATCGCGCGCTGTTTTAAAGGCGGCACGCGGTCTGTTGCGTGATTTCGGCGAGCTTGAACACATAGGAGTATCCAGAAAAGGCCCGCACGATTTTGTCACTACCGCTGATTTGAACGCGGAAAAAATCCTCGTTGAGGAATTGCGCCGTGTGTATCCTGCATACGGATTTTTGACAGAAGAAAGAGGCGCTTTGGCAGGTGACACAGATTGCCCTTACCGTTGGGTTATCGATCCTTTAGACGGTACACACAATTACTTACATGGGTTCCCATATTGGGCGATTTCCGTTGCATTAGAGAAAAATGGCCAAGCGGTAGCGGGCGTCGTGTATGACCCTCTCCGCAACGAGTTGTTTCACGCGGAAAAAGGGAGTGGGGCTTATCTGAATAATCAGCGATTGCGCATTCGTGCCCGCCAGGAGTTGTCAGAGACATTGGTTGCTTTCTCGTGTGTGCCCTTCTCGCACCTATCTTTTCTCGTTAATCAGGTGATGGGCATTCGGAAGCCCGGAGCGATTGCCTTAAATTTAGCGTATCTAGCGGCAGGACGATTCGATGCGTGTCTTGCCGGAAAGTACGCCCCTTGGGACACTGCGGCAGGAACGTTATTGGTGCAAGAGGCTGGAGGTATCGTCACGGACGCTACTGGCCAGCAGGAGTTAAAAGACTCGTTAATCGCGGCGAATATAAATTTACACGAGCAATTAATGCAGCTTCACATCTTTACGGAATAAGCGCTACATAAGTCGCGCTCCCCACGGTATAGAAATGATAAGGTGTAACGGCCGCACTCAGAAGCCTTTCACTATAGGAAAGGAACGCCGTTACCGAAGAAGGCGTTTTCTCTACGGGTTATGCCGAAAGCGCGATAACGTCGTCTTGAGCGACTTTTGTTGCAGAATCGTAGTCTGCTTCCTTTCGGGCGTATACAGCCTTTAACAACTGCTCCGCCTCTTGCGTTTTCTTGTTTTTGCTCTTCACTCCGTCAAAAATCTCCTTACGCCAAATAACGTAGTTCTCTGGGGATTGAATACCAATTTTCACACGTCCACCTTGTATTTCAGAGATAACAACTTCGACGTCTCCGTTGATGATAATGGATTGACCTGTTTTTCGTGAGAGATAAAGCATGGAGTTCTCTTAACCTTCTGTTAAATGTAGTTCATTACATATTCGTTTGTGAAGAGTTTCACAAATAAAAAACGAGAATTAAAAGTAAAAACGTCTATTTATTATGAATAATACACTGAGTTCTCCGATGTTCCGATCCCTACTGAGACGCATAGAGTGGGGCAATGCGCGGATTGGAGTAATTAACGAAAACCTTGCGAACGTGAATACACCGGATTATGTCGCGACAGATCTAGAGCCTTTGTCTTCCAAAAAACGAGAATTCGTCCCTTTAGTAACAACAGACGAACAGCATTGCGCAAGAATGAACACCATAAATGTCCCGCACGCACGCGTCAAAGATCTCGACGCAACACGTTCAGACGGACATATCGACATCAACGAGCAGTTGGTGAAGTTACAGGAAACGTACACAGAAAGTACCCTTATGGTGAAATCTTTCGAGAAATTCGCCTCTTTTTATAGAATCGTCTTGAAAGGATAATGAACAATGAGTGCCCTCACTATTCCGATCAGTCCTCATGGGTCTTATAGAAGATGCGACCCTTTATCTCGCGCGAAAAAAACGGCTGCTTCTGGCATGGATGCACAAACAAAACGATTGCAGATTATTTCAGAAAACCTGGCAAACATACACACAACAGCGCCTGATCCGCACTCGGATCCCTATAGAAGAAGGGTCGTCCGCT
>JAISRK010000038.1 GCA_031273665.1 Holosporales bacterium | reverse complement strand
CACGACGGCAACCCAAGACATATCGTGACCGTACTGCAATCGAATATTTCTTAAACAGCTCTATCCATAAGCGCCTGCTGCGCGTCTTTAAATCTCTCTGAATTCTCTTTGACTAACCTGAGACGCGGGCCTCTCCGGCTTTTTCGCGCTGACGGAAAGGCACCTCGTGATATTGACATTACGTAATGGGGGCTTCTGTTGCCCGGCGCCCCCAGACCGCGTCATGATAACTTATGGCTTAAGCTGCAATTGCAACTACAGCGTTATTATCATTAACAGCGACGATATAATCGTTCGCATTTATGTTTATAGCCCGATAACGACGGAACCATCCCGAGCAAAAACCGCACTTTTCAATGGACGTCGAAGCTACTCACCCCCGTATTGGTGGAGGTGCCGGGTTCTGCCCCCGGGTCCGTATCATCTATTACATGCAGCGTTTATCGCCATAGTCTTCATAAAAGACAATACTATTCTACCATAAAACATATTTTACTCAAAAGGTGCAAAACGCGACAAAAAGAAGATTACTTGAGCTCGCTGCAAGAATTTGGTATACGCTATCAAACGATAGCCAACGAGCAAGGAACGATGCCTAAGATAAAAACCAAAAGTAGTGCGAAGAAGCGTTTTCGTTTCACAGCAACAGGGCTTGTAAAAGCTGGAGTGGCGTTTAAGCGCCATAATTTACGCAAGCGCCCGCAAAAAATGAAGCGACAGGCGCGTGGAACGATGGTTTTGCATCCTTCTGATGCTAAAATCGTCTTAAAATTCATGCCCAATCGTTAAAAGGAGGGGGAAATGTCTCGTGTAAAACGCGGAGTAACAACGCATGCGCGTCATAAAAAAATCTTAAAACTCGCAAAAGGTTACGTTGGACGTTCAAAGAATTGTTATCGTCCTGCCTTAGAGCGCGTAGAGAAAGCGCTACAGTACGCCTTTCGAGATCGCCGAGCGCGCAAACGGGACTTTCGCCGTCTTTGGATTCAACGTATTAATGCTGCTGCACGGGCAGAAGGACTGAAATACGGGGAGTTAATCGCTGGTCTACATCGTGCTGGTATCGCTGTTGATCGTAAGGTTATGGCTGATATAGCGGTGCGTACGCCGGAAGTTTTCTTGACATTTGTTCAGAAAGCTAAGGATGCGTTGGGGCGCGCCTAAAAGGATCTGCTTTTTCCTGAAAAATGTGTTCAAGCGCATTCTGCGCGACGCTGATATGTTTCCTCAACCTTCTAGAGAGTTTTTGTGCTACGTTGCGATTGAAGGCAAATAGATAAGCAGCTCTTCCCTGTGGCTTGATGGGACAGACGAAAAGTGAAGAGGGTGGCATGTGGTTAGAAGCATTCCAGCGTGTATTCGGCACGAGAAATGACAGAATCCTCAAGGATCTCTGGAAAGAAGTGCGCCAGATTAACGCATGGGAGGAAGAAATAGCCGCTCTCAGTGATGAGGCATTGCGGGCAAAAACAACCGAATTCCGCGGACGATTGGCACAAGGAGAGTCCCTCGATCTTCTTCTTGCCGAAGCATTTGCTGTTGTGCGCGAAGTGTCTAAACGCACCTTAGGTATGCGGCCCTTCGACGTGCAGCTCATCGGCGGAATAGTGCTGCACCAGGGGAAAATTGCTGAAATGAAGACGGGAGAAGGCAAGACGCTTGTTGCCACTTTGCCTGTTTATCTGAATGCGTTGATGGGAAAAGGTGTCCACGTTGTTACCGTAAACGACTACTTGGCACGTCGTGATGCCGAATGGATGGGTAAAATCTATACGTTTCTCGGTATGTCGGTGGGTGTCATCGTGCATGATTTGACAGATGCGCAGCGAAAAGAGGCTTACAACGCGGATGTTACCTATGGAACAAACAATGAGTTCGGATTCGATTATCTTCGCGACAACATGAAGTTCTTTCGCGAGGAGCTATCTCAACGCCCTTTCCAATATGCCATTGTAGATGAAGTCGATAGCATCCTGATCGACGAAGCCCGTACACCGCTGATTATTTCGGGTCTCGCAGAGGATTCTACCGAGTTATATGTCCGCGTTAATGAAATCGTTCCAAAACTAGACGCTTCTTGTTACGAAAAAGATGAGAAACATCGTCAAGTGACACTGACTGAGGTGGGAAACGAGCGGGTGGAGGGACTCTTGAGGAGTGCTGGTATTCTGAAAAGTGGCTCTCTTTATGATGTCCAGAATATCAGTCTGGTCCACCATGTGAATCAGGCGCTCAAAGCACACCAGCTGTTTAAAATTGACGTGGATTATATCGTCAAAGACGGCGAGCTGATTCTTATCGACGAGTTTACTGGGCGCATGATGGAAGGACGCAGGTTTTCAGAAGGTCTGCACCAGGCTCTAGAGGCTAAGGAGAGGATCAAAGTGCAGATGGAAAATCAAACGCTGGCGACCATTACCTTTCAAAACTTTTTCCGTATGTACCCCAAGCTGGCGGGAATGACAGGTACCGCTGCAACAGAAGCCGCTGAGCTCATGGATATTTACAAGCTCGACACCATCGTGATTCCCACAAATGTGGCGATTAATAGGCAGGATCATGATGATGAAGTGTACCGGACAGCTGCCGAGAAAAACAAGGCTATCATCGCACTCATCCGTGAGTGCATTGCACGAAAACAGCCGGTTTTAGTGGGTACCGTGAGTATTGAGAAATCCGAGCACTTATCTGGCTTGTTGAAAAAAGAAAAGATTCCGCATCAAGTGCTCAATGCGCGATATCACGATATTGAAGCGCAGATTATTGCCGAAGCGGGCAGTCCTGGAGCAATCACGATCGCAACCAATATGGCTGGTCGTGGCACGGATATCCGGTTGGGAGGCAACATTGACATGCGTCTAACAAAGGCTCTTGCAGGACTTGAGGACACTGAATTACGTGCTCGTAAAGAGGGAGAAGTACGCCAACAATTGCACCAAGACGAGGAAGTCGTCCGTACGGCAGGAGGGCTATATGTGATTGGCACCGAACGGCACGAAAGTCGCCGTATCGACAATCAATTACGTGGTCGATCTGGCCGACAAGGCGATGCGGGTGCCTCGAAGTTTTTTTTGTCACTAGAGGACGATTTGATGCGCATTTTCGGATCAGAGCGCTTGGACAAGATGCTCCAAAAATTTGGGCTTGAAGAAGGCGAAGCGATTATTCATCCTTGGGTCAACAAAGCCATTGAGAAAGCGCAAAGCCGCGTAGAAGCCCGCAACTACGACATTCGCAAGCATTTGTTACGCTATGACGATGTAATGAACGATCAGCGTAAGGTGGTGTACTCTCAACGACATGAACTGATGGATCCTAGTATCGACCTCAAACAGGAATTTGAGGATATGCGCGAAGAGGCGATCGACCACCTTGTGATGTTGGCCTCTCCTGACGGAAGTGCGATGGCCGATTGGGATAGCGTACAATTGCATGCCGATTGCTTGCGTTTGTTCAATTTGGACCTGCCGATCAATGAATGGTTGAAGGAAGATGGTTTTACTGGAACTCTGTTAAAGGAGCGTATTGCTACGCACCTTAAGAGCTCTATGGACGCCAAAGAAGAGCGCTATACCAGTGAACTGATGCGGCAAATGGAACGGGCACTTCTGTTGCGTCTTGTGGACCAACATTGGAAAGATCATTTGCTTACGCTTGATCATCTGCGTAAGGGCATTAATTTGCGCGCTTATGCCCAGCAGGATCCTTTGAATGCCTACAAAAACGAGGCATTTTGCTTGTTTGAGGGCATGATGGAAGCTCTACGCGAAGAAGCGGTGCACGTGATGAGTCGATTCGAAATTTCTGAACCCTTGGCAACCGAAGATCTGGATGAGACGTTACTGCTCCGCGCGAATAGAAAGTCGCAAGAAAACTTCCCTCCGGTAGAGAGAGAAAACGGCCTTGGGCAAAGAGCTTCGCGCAACGCGCCATGTCCTTGTGGGAGTGGTCTTAAATACAAGCATTGCCACGGGAAGCTAAAATAGAATTGTTGTTGATAGTAGGTTGAGAGAAGCGCGACGACTGTTGCCTTGGCCTCATAAGCCTAGCCAAACAATCAAAAGGTGTATTTCCTCAAGTACCTATATGCTGGGTTGAGCAGTTCTGAATTTTTGGGGTCATCAACTGTTGCAACAACCTGAATACCGTCCTCTGCGCTGGATGTAAGGGATGTTGTGACCTTTAGCCACTAGAAAACGCGTTTCAGGCGTTGGAGCGCCAAAGAAAAGCGCTAGGCACAAATTCCTCGGCAAAAGCGTCGAACGCTTTCAACACCGGTTCTGGCGGCAGGGCTTTCAGAGGGAGATTTCTTTTTGGGACGTTGTTCTTGAAACACCAGTCCTCTGCGCACAACTCTCGAAACCAGGGCATGCGCAGGCCTATGGATCGTGACGTTGAACAGTTGAAGAGCCCCATCGTCGGAACGCCGCTTAGAGCGGCGAGGTGCATGGGTCCCGTGTCATGGCCCAGTGCCAGTGTACAAGCGCTCGCCACGCCCGACATTTTCTTGAAATCCAGCGTTCCGACCAGGTTTAGCACGCAAGAAGAGGCCAACGCTTCTTCTATCTGCCGTCCAACTGCTGCCTCGATTGGACCATGACCATTCAGTACAACGCCCCATCCCCCTTCCACCACGGTACGCAGCAACGCGATCCAGCCTTCGGTTCGCCACATTTTATCGGCGTTTCCCGCTCCGATCAGGGCAAAAAGTCGACGTTCCGGAAGATCTTTCAAAAGGGTAAGGGCGTTTTCCAGATCCTCCGTGGCAGCAAATATCGACGGACGAGAACGGTCCTGTATATCTAGTTCATGAGGGGAAAGCCAGGATTGTAAATCCAGGTGGCAGTGGCAATTAAAAGGGAACAAA
Organism: Holosporales bacterium; assembly: GCA_031273665.1. GTDB lineage: Bacteria > Pseudomonadota > Alphaproteobacteria > UBA3830 > JAIRMZ01 > JAITIJ01. The sequence continues at coordinate 664 of JAISRK010000038.1, read as the reverse complement.
GAGGATGGGCCAATACAGTAGGAGGCGCCGCTGAAATCGACTAGCAAAGAACTCCATCCCCTGCGGTGCGCGTTGACGACCCACTTATAGTTGCCAGCCCGAATTTTTCGGAGAGTCTGCATCCACTCCCTCCGAGGCTTCTTGCGGCCGCCTAGCGCCTCGTCGATGTAGGGCTGTGCCTGAAGCAATGCTACGTACTCAGGATTGGACAAAAAGGTCATGTGTACGTCTGGGAAGTATCGCTTGAAGTTACAAATGTCTGCGGCGGACTCCAATGCATCTCCAAATGCCAAGAAACGAATCCACAAAACTCTATCCCCAGCCTTGGGTGTTGGAATCTTGTGCGTCAAGAACTGACAATCCCTCTGCTGCGCTTGCGAAACACGACGCCCATTTCCGCTCATGTTTTCTCCATCTTCCGTGCGAACAAATATCTCACTTCGTAGCATAATTCTTTTTTCCCAAGCCAGCGATAATGAAAGGAAGAGGATCGAATATTCATTTATGTGCTCACGGACTTCAAGGTAGCTCAACCTAAAGTTGTATTTATTCCAATAGCGTTTTTTAAACGCGTATCTCTGTACAGCGAAACGTCAGGAACCATCTTTTGTGCACTTGGTACCATAAAACAATACAATCTAGAGTTGTACATCGTCTGATAAAG
>JAISRK010000032.1 GCA_031273665.1 Holosporales bacterium | reverse complement strand
TGCGGTGGTGTATCGCATGAAATTTGCAGCAACGGTTTTCGCCGCGCGCCAATTAGTGAATCACGGGCATATTTTGGTCAACGGGAAGAGGGTGAATACCCCTTCTTATCGTGTCAATGAGGGAGACGCCATCGAAGTGGCTCACGCAATAAGAGAAAATGTCGCCTTATTATTGGCTTTGGATTCAAATGAGCGCGATATTCCTGATTATATGGACGTGACTCCAAAAGACTGCAGGGGCGTTTTTACACGCACTCCAAAGCTGGGAGACGTGCCTTATCCAGTAGTGATGGAGCCGAATCTCGTTGTTGAATTTTATTCTCGTTGAGGACTCTATGAAACAGCCAACCTCCCAATGGAAAATGTCTACTATGTGCAAGCGTATCGCTTCTTGGTGTCCTCGTTCTAAGCGCCCCGTGGAAGGCATCCGGTGCTGTACACAGCGTTTTAAAGCGTACGTACACACGCGATTAGGACCGTACTCTAAGATGGACGCTTTTATCACCGGCACAATGATGATGACAATGACCATCACGATCATTTTGCTCGTTCAACAAGCCCATTATTACAAGCACGATGACACTCTAACGGATGACCGTATCGCATTGCAGGTGCGCGTTGCTGAAGAAATGCGATCAGCAGAAGCTTTAAACGCGACTATCGAGCAGTTAGAGGCGCAAGCAGCAACCTTGAGCGCGACAGTCAGGCAACTTGAGGCGCAAAATGCGGCTCTTATGCGGAAACATGCGACCGCTTCCCAGAAACGGCTTGCGCGCAGTGCGCGGTTCCATCGCGCAAGATAGACTCGTCCGACACGCCGATTTCGGTTCGAAAAGGGGATTTATTTCATCCCTTTCCCATATCCTCTATGTGGATTTGAGCAGCGGTTTTTCCTTGCCATGTGTTAATTTCGAGAGTTCCGACAATGTCATAAAGTCCATCACGTGCAAACAATACCGTTTCAAGCGATGTTTCTACTGAGCGAAAGGCGATACCCGGTATGCGGACTCCGTCGTTTTGACTCAACGTACACGAGATGTGATTTTTGCCGACAATTCTTGTGTGTTCTACATAGACATTAGAAAATAGAAACCGTGGCGCTAAATTACCCGCTCCAAAAGGGCCTAGCTGATTCAATGATGTCACAAGCTCCGGAGTTACAGCAGACAATCCAAGTATGCTTTCGATAATAATAGGGGAAGTAGGCCGTACAATGTTTTGCGTTTCATTGACTAGAAAAGCTTCGAAATCCGCAAACTGTGATCGTGATATAGAAAATCCGGCAGCGAGAGTGTGCCCTCCGCCTTCCTCTAAAAGGCCCATGGCCTTAGCACGATGAATTAACACGCCCAAGTCGACTCCTGGTACAGAACGCCCAGAGCCCCGCCCAAATCCCGTTTCGTCAAAACTGATGATGCAACATGGTTTATCAAATCGTTCCCTAATGCGTCCTGCAATAATTCCGAGCACTCCTGTTGACCACTTATCTCCGTAAACGACTAAGAATGGTTTATCTTTTTGTGCTTCAGCAAAAGCCATCGCTTTTGCTGAAACGCTTTCTTCCAAGGAGCGACGCTCTTGGTTTAAACGCTCCAATTCTGAGGCCCAGAATGCCGCCTCTTTCTTCGTTTGCGCGGTTAAAAGATGAATACTCGGCGTGGCGTCCTCCAGTCGGCCAGGCGCATTAAGCCGAGGACCAAATACAAAGGCTAAATGATACGTTGTAATTGGACGATGTATTCCTGAGAGACGCATCACTTCACGTAACCCCATGGTCTTCTGTTGTTCTAAAACCTTTAGTCCTTGCGCGACGTAAGCACGATTCAGACCTGTTAACGGCATGACGTCGCAAACCGTTCCTAGCGCGACCAAATCAAGGAACAGCAGCAAATTCGGCTCTTGATAATTTTGTATTGCAGTACGTAGGGCGCGATTTAGTCCCACCAAAAACAAGAACACTAATCCCGCAGCACAGATTTTGCGTAAAGACTCAGGGTTCTCTGGTAAATAGGTGTCGACGAGAGCATAGGGAGAAGGCAAGGTCTCCTCGGGCATGTGATGATCAAGCACAACAACGTCGATGTTGCGATCTTTCATAAACTGCAAAGTCTCATAAGCCGTGACACCGCAATCAACCATCAAGACAACACGTGGCGGTGTTTTTTGAGAGAGCATCTCCTCTAACGCGGTTTGAGTGGGGCCATATCCATGTGCCCGCATAGGGATATAGAACGGTACGCTACATCCAAGACAGGCAAAGAACCGTAAAAGTAATGCCGTCGACGTAATTCCATCAACGTCGTAATCTCCCCAGATTAGCATTGGCTCCTGAGCCGTGATGGCTTGGACGACGCGCGCAACTGCACGATCCATATCTTTTAAAACAGAGGGATCTGGCAGCGAAGATTTGAGCGTGGGATGCAAAAATGTGTATGCCTCTTCAGCAGAAGATATCCGCAGAGTTAAAAGGCGCGCGAGGATTTCTGACACCTCAACGCGGCGCAGAATAGCGTTGATCAAAGGTTCATTGGGCTCAGGAAACTCCCAAAATTTTCCTGTCAGAGAAGGCCCGGTTCTGCGTGTTGTGGAATGTTCTGAAGGATTAGAGGTATTTGAGGACAACAAAGCCTCCAATAAGAAGAGCTAATATCGCAACAAATAAGAGCCCCAAATACTTTTCGATAAAAAGGCGCACAGGATCACCAAAATACCAGCATAGAATACTGATGGTCATGAAGCGCATGCCACGTGCGAGAATAGACGCCATCATGAAAGTCAAAAAATCCACGTGCGCTACACCAGAAGCAATAGTAACGATTTTATAAGGAATAGGGGTCAGCCCCTTCAAAGTAATCGCCCAAAATGCCCACTCTTGAAAATGTTGGATCAGTGTCTGAAAGGCATCAACATACTGATAAGTTGTAAGAATCTTCATGCCGATCGCTTCGAACAGCGCATACCCGATGTAGTAGCCTAAAATGCCCCCAACAACAGACGAAAGAGTACACAATACGCCATATATCAGCGCACGAGAGCGAGAGGAAAGCGCCATAAGAAGCAAAAAAGGATCGGGAGGAATCGGAAAAAACGAACTTTCAGCAAAGGAGACGACGCACAGAATCCATAGCGCATCGGGTCGCTGCGCTTGGCGCATGACCCAGTCGTAAAGTTTACGAAGCATTTTAACTCACTCTTCGGTCCCTTTTTATAGAACCGACAGAAGAGGCGCAAGTAATTTCCGACGTGTGGCAATTTCTTCGAGACGTTCTTGCGTGCGGTCAACGACATGCGATGGGGCGTTCGAGCGAAAGGCGGAATCCTTCAGACGGTCTGCGAGTTTATGTTCTTCCACCGTTAACGTTGCGTCTTCGTCGTTGAGGCGTCTGCGCTCCGCTTCAATGTCGATAACATTTCCAATAAAAAGCGTTACAGTGCCGCCTTCGACGACGATCGAAACAGCGGAGGTTTCTTTGTTTTGATTTTCCGCGATGGGGCATATTCTCGCCAAACGAGCGCACAACGCATTGTGCGTCTTCCAAAGGGCAAGTAAACGGGCATCTTGAGAGGTAAATATTGCCTTAAGCTCGGCGCGTGCAGGAACGCGAATGGTGGCACGAACAGAGCGAATGTCTTTAATCACACCGCAAACCCAGTCGATTTCTGTGGCTGATTTCTGAAAGGCCTCAGGAGGCGTGATAACAGGCCAAGACTTCTGACAGAGCGTGCCGAGTCCAGAAAAACCTAATGCCGCAGCAAGTTCTTCGGTTACAAATGGTACCAGCGGATTTATTAAGCGCAGGATTTGCTCAATTCCCCAATTTGTTGTGGCGCGTATTTCCATTGCTGCGTCAGAGGGTTGAGCATCCTCTTCTAAAATGGGTTTTATAAGTTCCAAATACCAATCGCAAAATGTTCCCCACACGTATTGATACATGGATCGTACGCACAAATCGAATCTATAAGCCTGTAAAGCTGTTTCCATCTCTTGAGCAAGCATTTTCATCGCCCAAACAATCCAGCGTGCCAGAGGATGCGTTACGTGGTAGGGATCAAAGTCCGGCGGCCGTTGACAATTCTTCAATTGTGCAAAACGCACGGTGTTCCATATTTTCGTTAAGAAGTTACGATAAATTTCTACGTGCGCCTTACCTACCTGCACATCACGACCAGGCACACACAACGCGACTAGCGTGAGCCGCAGCGCGTCCGCTCCGTAATGATCAATAAGATCCATTGGATCGATGACATTACCGCGTGACTTGGACATCTTTTGTCCTTTGTCATCACGAATAAGGGGATGAATATAAACATCTTTGAAGGGGACCTCCTTGCAGAAATAAAGGCCCGCCATGACCATCCGTGCTACCCAGAAGAAGATGATATCGAATCCGGTGACCAAGACATTGCCTGGATAATGATCCACCAATTCTTGCGTTTTTTGGGGCCATCCTAACGTCATAAATGGCCATAAGGCTGAGGAAAACCAAGTGTCCAAGACGTCAGGATCCGGCGTCAGTGAGACATCTTTTCCGTAGACAGCTTTCGCTTGTTGAGTGGCATCCTTTAAAGAAAGAGCGACGAATACGCGGCCATCAGGGCCATACCAAGCCGGAATCTCGTGCCCCCACCAGATTTGACGCGAAATGCACCAAGGGCGAATGTGCCGCATCCAATCAAAATAGGTGTTGACCCAATTCTCTGGCACAAAACGAAAGGCGCCCGTTTCAGCTGCTTGTAACGCCGGCGCAGCGAGTTTTTCCGTGTCAACAAACCACTGATCGGTTAAGTACGGTTCAAGAATAGCGCCAGAGCGATCTCCGTGTGGCACATTATGCTGAACAGGTGTGCTGCCTTCTAAAAGGCCAAACTCTGTCAGGGCGTTGACGATGTGCGTGCGCGCTTCGAATCGATCAAGTCCTCGGAATCGTTCGGGAACGTTTTCATTCAGACAGCAGTGTTTGTCGAATATGCACGGTGTTGGTAAATTATGTCGGCATCCCACTTCAAAATCATTAAAGTCATGTGCGGGTGTAATCTTCACAGCCCCACTGCCTTTTTCTGGATCAGCGTAGCTATCTGCAATAATGGGGATCAGGCGCTCTGTCAGCGGCACACGGGCCATCTGGCCGACAAGAGACGCATAACGACTGTCGTCTGGGTGCACCGCAATAGCAGTATCGCCAAAAAGTGTTTCAGGACGTGTTGTTGCAATAGTGATCGATCCTGGCACCTCTGCAAGAGGGTAACGAATGGACCATAGATGTCCCCAGATACTACGCTCGACGACTTCAAGATCGGATAAAGCTGATTCCAACAGCGGGTCCCAATTGACAAGGCGCTTATTCCGGTAGATCAAACCTGCGTGGTATAAATCAACAAACGCTCTGCGTACAGCGTGTTGCCCATCGTCATCCATTG
>JAISRK010000042.1 GCA_031273665.1 Holosporales bacterium | reverse complement strand
TTCATTCGGGCGTTTTTCCACAATATGATCGATTAACCCGAAATCCAGCGCTTCTTCTGGTGATAAGAAATTATCTCTTTCTAACGCTTCTTCCATGTGTTTTAGGGATTGTCCTGTATGCTTCACATAGATCGCATTCAATCGTGCTCGCAACTTTAGGATTTCTTTCGCATGGATTTCAATATCCGTTGCTTGTCCACGGATACCACCTGAAGGCTGATGGACCATAATACGTGCGTTTGGGAGGCTGTAACGCTTACCTTTTGCTCCCGCCGCCAAAAGAAGGGAACCCATGGAAGCCGCGTGCCCTAAACACAGAGTCACGACATCAGGGCGAATGTAATTCATCGTGTCATAGATAGATAACCCTGATGTTACTACGCCTCCTGGAGAGTTAATGTACAGAAAGATATCCTTCTTGGAATTCTCTGCCTCAAGAAACAATAATTGAGCGCAGACGAGAGAAGCGACCGTGTCTTCTATCTCGCCTGTCAGGAAAATGATACGTTCCTTTAAAAGGCGCGAGTAGATGTCGTAGGAACGCTCTCCTCTGTTCGTTTGTTCGATAACGATTGGGACTAGAGTACTCACAGTTGCTCCTTTTTCTTAGCTTTTGACGTTTTCGGGGGATTCTTTTCTTTCTTTTTCAATGACGTTTCTTTGTGCACTATCTCCTCCATCTCTTTAGGCGACACTTTCCGCTCAGATACTTTTGCCTGAGCTACGATATGCGCGACGATTTTATCTTCAAAAATTGCAGCACGTGCTGTAGTAACGGCCTGCCGATCGCGTTGATAATATTCATAAAGCTTTTTCGCATTTTGTGCATCTCTCTCCATCGCTATATGAGCAATTTTTTCATCGACTTCTTGCTGTGTGACGGTGATTTTGAATCGTTGTCCAATTTCTGAGAGTAATAATCCCAAACGCACACGCTTGTTGGCGATTTTTCTACAGTCTGCATGCAGCTTATCTAGTTCTTTTTGAGAAATTTTCTCTAATGCTTGTTTATTATCTTGTGCGACACCCCGCCAGATCTCAGCAAATTCTGCATCCTCCATGTTCTGAGGAACCGTAAAAACATGTCGCTCAGACAACGTATCGAGCAGTATTTGTTTGAGATGATCAGAAGAAATCTTGCGATATTCAGCATCGATATGTTTTTTTATCTCCTCACGACACGCGGCAACAGAATCAAATCCAAGATCCTTTACAAGATCCTCGTCGGAGTCAAACGTTGTGGTGACGTAAACCTGTTTCACAAGAGCTGAGTACTGCACCGTTGCATTGACAGAGCGTTTATCAGATGTATGTTTTGGGGGAACAACGGAGAAGGAAAGCCGATCTCCGGCCGACGTACCAATAAAATGCTTTTCGAAATCTTCAACAAATCGGCCTGCGCCAATAACAAAGGACAGGTCTTTCGCTTTGTTCTTATTTAAGGTCTTCTTCGATGATTTAGTTGAGACATCCGCAACGATCAAGTCACCTTTTTTAGCTTTATAAGGAGCAGGTGCCTCTTTCCAGCCCTGATGGGTTTTACGTAGCTGCGCGAGCCTGTCGTCAACATCCTTATCTTTGATTTCGGGGACCAACCTTTCTAAACGAAGAGTCGAGAAATCTTCTAAGGCCGTTGCTGCTGCAGGCAAAACGGCAAAATCAACGGAAATGGTAATGCCGTCTTTGGTGTCTGACAGAATCGCAACACGAGGATCTCGCTGAGGACGAGCCTTACTGTCCGTAACAAGTTTTTTTACCGCTTCCGAGATGAGTGTTTCCACTTCCTCAGATCGAACAGAACCTTCGTAGAATCTCTTAACGGCCATTAGAGGGGCTTTTCCTGGCCGAAAGCCGTGGATGCTTGTATTAGGAGCGATACGGACCAGTTTGGCCTGAACCCGTTCGGCAAGATCCGCAGACAACAGTAAGACCTCATAATGATGCTGGAAATCTTTGATAGATTCTTTCACGATACGCATACGTCTACTCTTCTATCCTTCCAGATACTTGGTGCGGGCAGAGGGACTTGAACCCCCACGATTTTCATCACCAGGACCTAAACCTGACGTGTCTACCAGTTCCACCACGCCCGCAGCTAACGAGAAGGTTATATTCTACTCCTCTTTAGAAAAGGTGTACTCTGGCGTTAAAATAATAATATCACCTGGATGTGCAAGCCCCAAAAAATAGGCTTGTTCGCCGAGAAGATCGAGATCCAAGCTACGATTTTGTAAATGCAGTATTTTACGGCAGTGAGCGTGGTTTTTTTCTTTAATCTCCGCTAAATAGCGTGTTGCTTCTGCGCGCTTCTTTTCCAGTTGAATCCAAGCAAGAAGCCCCCTATCTCCCTGTATCAGGTGATAGGTGAAATAACCGACACAAACGATAGCTAAAAGAGAGGTTATAAACTTAGAAAAGCGTTCCCACATATTACTTCTCTTTTTCGCGTAGACGCGTTTTTGTTAGTTTGTCGACCGCTTGAAGATGTCGCAACAACTTTTCAAGTCTTGCAAGAGGTATCATATTCGGCCCGTCGCTCGGAGCGGTATCCGGATTGTCATGTGTCTCGATAAAAACACCCGCTACTCCCACAGCAACCGCTGCACGCGCTAAAGGATCGACAAAATGTCGTTGCCCCCCACTTGCATTCCCTTGTCCCCCTGGAAGTTGCACAGAATGTGTTGCATCAAAGATCACAGGATAGCCCGTTTCTGCCAGAATCGGTAAAGAACGCATGTCAGAGACAAGCGCATTGTACCCAAAGCACGTTCCACGTTCGCATAAAAGGACATTGTCGTTATTTGCATCCACAATTTTTTGAATGACATGAGGCATGTCCCATGGAGCCAAAAATTGCCCCTTTTTAACGAGTACTGGCTTTTTCGTGCGGGCGGCGGCGACAAGGAGATCCGTCTGGCGGCAAAGATATGCCGGAATCTGGAGGACGTCCACGACCTTAGCTACCAAGGCGCACTGATAACTTTCGTGCACATCTGTAACAATAGGGCATTTATACGTGGATCGCAGCTCTTCAAAAATGGACAGAGCCGCGTCAAGGCCAACACCCCGCGTACCGGTACTAC
>JAISRK010000027.1 GCA_031273665.1 Holosporales bacterium | reverse complement strand
CCCACCGAAGTATCAGAGAAACACTTGCAAGAACTGCATATTGCTGTCAAGCTGCCCTCTGGTAAATAGTAACACAACAGCATCACCATGCGCAGGCGGACTCATAAGTGTGTGACGGTTTTTTTGGGGTTATGTTGTGCAGCATTCGCCACGCATGCGACAGCGGCAGTCCTCAAGATGACGTGTCGTGCAAAAGGGCAAGAGCTCACACTTTGTAAGCAAGCGGTGCAACAATGGGAGAAAAAGACGGGCCATACCGTCGAGATTGTCTCCTTACCACAGAGCAGCAGTGAGTCCTTTGCGCTCACTCAGCAGCAATTGAGTGCGCACGCCTCAGATGTCGATGTTTACCAAGTGGACACGACCTGGGTGTCTTTTTTAAGTACGCATGCCGTCCCGTTAGACGCGCACTTTTCTGCGCAAGAATTGGCGGCCCACTTCCCAGTGATTCTACAGAACAACACGGTGAACGGGACGCTTATTGTGGCGCCGTGGTACGCGGACGTCGATATGCTCTTTTACCGCAAAGATCTGCTCGAAAAATATGGGGAAAGTCCCCCAACCTCCTGGGAAGATTTGTTGCGTATTGCACAAAAGATTCAAGAAAATGAGCGCGCTTCTGGACATGTCCGCCTATGGGGGTACATCTTCCGCGGAAAAGCCTACGAGGGGCTGACCTGTCATGTGGTCGAATGGATCGAGAGCTTTGGGGGGACTCTATGGCCGTTAGACACGGACCGTGTAATACAAGCGTTTGCATTTTGCGCACGTCTGATACCGACCACTTCTCCTATGGGAGTCTTAAGTTACACCGAAGAAGAAGTGCGAGGCGTTTTCCAATTGGGAGATGCTGTCTTTGCACACAACTGGCCGTATATGTGGACGCTTACACAATCAGAGGAATCGCCGGTTAAAGGAAAAGTGGGCATTACGGTGCTGCCTCAAGGGCAACTCCACGGGAAACCGGCGAGTGTTCTTGGCGGATGGGGATTGTGCGTCTCGCGCTATTCTAATCATCAGGAGGCCGCCATCGATCTGGTGCGCTGGTTAACGCGCTCAGAAGAGCAGCATCGTCGCGCGTTACAGGCATCGTATTGCCCGACCATACACGCTCTCTATCAAGATCCCGTCCTGTGTGCGGCACATCCGTTCTTTGTTCACGTAGCGCGCGCACTGGAAACAGTGGTTTTACGTCCCGCAGGGGCTTTTGGAAGAAGTTATTCGCAAGTCAGCGCGAGCATTGCCAATGTGACGCAGAAGGTCTTATTAAAGGCCATAACACCTGAGGCCGCTGCACAGAAATTGGATCAGGACATGAAAACTCTCCATAAACGTGTGACGGAGACGCCAGCAACGCAGCGAGCAACGGGACAATAGGCGGCACATTGCAACAGCATTCCTCTCTTTCCAAAACAGCCTGGCTTTTCATGACGCCGTGCCTCTTGGTGTTGTTTGTGGTGGCCGCGTGGCCACTCTTGCGCACATTCATGTTGAGTCTAACGAACGCGCGACTCGAAGACATCACGCACGCACAGTGGATAGGCTCGGCGAATTTCAGAGATCTCTTTGTGGATGCAGAGTGGTGGGGGGCGGTGACCAACACACTGCTATTTGCGGCCTTTTCTGTACCTTGTGAAGCAATCCTCGGTCTCATGATTGCCTTGGTATTACACAAAACCTTTAAAGGACGGGGTTTGTTGCGGGCCGCGGTTCTCGTGCCTTGGGCGATTCCGACTATCGTCTCTGCGCGGATGTGGGGGTGGATGCTGCACGATGTCTACGGCATTATCAATGAACTTCTGGTACGTTTAGGAGCAATTGCTGCACCCCTGCCGTGGACAGCTTCTCCGACACTGAGTTTTGTGACTATCGTGCTGGTGGATGTGTGGAAAACCACACCGTTTATGGCATTATTGTTACTCGCTGGATTACAAGCGTTGCCTCAGGATTGCTTTGAAGCTGCGCTTGTCGATGGCGTCTCGCGTAAACGGATCTTTTTTCGGATCACCATGCCGTTACTCAGACCAACGCTCATTATCGCCCTTATTTTTCGAACTCTGGATGCACTCCGGGTATTCGATTTGGTGTATATCTTGAGCAGTGGAGACTCTAACACAGAGACAATGTCCATCTATGCACGACGGCATTTCGTGGACTACGCGAATGTCGGGTACGGATCGGCAGCTGCGGTGTGTTTGTTCTTTGTGGTGGCCTTGGTCACGGTATTCTATATCAACATGGGACGACGCAATATTCTAGGAGACGCATGAATTCCACGGCATTAGTACTGCGACGTGGCTTACGTCGTCTCGCCTTTTACTGTTTTTGCGTGATGATCGCATCGTTGTGCTTGTTTCCTTTTTATTGGGCGGTGGTTTCATCCTTTAAGGGAGGAACGGAGATTTTTGCGACCGATCTCATCCCTCGGTGCCTTACCTGGCAAAACTATTTCACGATTTTTCAGGATACGACATTTGGGTATGCGTTTGTGAATTCCGTGATCGTCTCATTTTCTACAGTGAGTATAGCGCTGCTGGTGGCCACACTTGCCTCATTCGCTTTGGCCCGTATTCCTTTTCGTGGGCGTAAGCGAGTTCTGTGCGCGATTCTCAGTGTGACCATGTTTCCGCAAGTGGCGATTCTGTCAGGGATGTTTGAATTGATCCGTGTTTTAGATCTGTACAATCAGCGTTCAGCGCTTATTCTGTCGTACATGACGATGACGGTGCCCTTTACCACTTGGACTTTGACGAGTTTTATGCGCGAAGTGCCAAAGGAGTTAGAGGAAGCCGCTATTATTGACGGCGCGGGGTCTTTCACGATCTTAACGAAGATTTTTTTCCCGATCGTATCGCCCGCCCTTGTTACGACAGGACTCCTCGCTTTCATTGCGGCTTGGAACGAGTTTCTCTTCGCATTGACCTTTACCCTTACCGATAAAGCGCGTACGGTTCCTGTCGCGATCGCTATGCTAAGCGGTGCGAGTCAGCACGAACTCCCATGGGGCAACATTATGGCCGCCAGCGTGCTAGTCACACTGCCACTTGTGGCGTTAGTGATGATTTTTCAGCGCCGTATTATCTCTGGTCTGACCGCGGGAGCTATCAAAGGATAACGCTATGACGACGATTGTTCTCAAGGATGTCACGAAAAGTTTTAAAGACCATCCCATCATCAATGGCGTTAATTTAACGATTGAGGGCAACGCATGTACGGCGTTAGTGGGACCCTCTGGATGCGGCAAATCTACTCTTTTACGCCTGATTTGTGGGCTTGAAGAACCGACAACGGGAGAAATTTACGTGGATGGGAGCTGTGTAAATCGGTTGCCACCTGTGGCGCGTGGTATCGCCATGGTATTTCAGTCGTACGCGCTGTACCCGCATATGACCGTGTTCGATAACATGGCGTTTGCTCTCAAAATCGCCGGATGCAGCAAAACCGACATTGCGCGACGCGTGCAGCATGCGGCAAAGACCTTAAAGGTGGATCATCTCCTCGACCGCACGCCGAAACAGCTTTCGGGCGGCCAGCGGCAGCGTGTCGCAATTGGTCGTGCTATTGTGCGCCATCCAAAAGCCTTTTTATTCGATGAGCCACTGTCTAATTTAGATGCGGCATTGCGCCTCCAAATGCGTTATGAGCTCGCGCGTCTCAAAGCGGAACTCAACACCACCATGGTGTACGTCACGCATGACCAAGGAGAGGCAATGACGCTCGCCGATACGATCGTGATCATGCGAGAAGGCGCTATTGAACAACAGGGAACGCCGCTCGAGTTGTATCGCTCTCCAAAGAACCTGTTTGTCGCGAGTTTTATCGGATCTCCGACGATGAATTTTTTGCACGCTATTATTGTAGCCTGGCAGGACGATCAGCATCTCAACATCCGGTTGCGTTCAGGAGAGACGCTGGTGGTACAAGTGCCATATGAAGCCTTGAAATGGAAGGAAAGCCTACTTGAAGAGGGGAGCGAGCTGACAGTCGGCATTCGGCCAGAAAACTTGACAGAGGCGTCCTCTCGTCGAAAGCAAGCAGGAACGCATTTAAAGGGTCGTGTGTCGCTAGTGGAAAATCTTGGGCATGAAGCGTATGTGTACGTTTCCTTGCCGGTAGGAGAACACGTTAAAGTCCGTTTAACAGGCAATTGTAACTACGCCATAGGGCGTGATATCTCTCTCTTCCTCCGTTCGGAAGATTGCCATATTTTTGATTCCAATGGAGAGGCTATGAGAGGATTGAAGGAGATTCCCCTATGTTGACCATCAAAAGAATGCTGATGAAAGGACGTTTTCTGTCTGTCTGTGGGAACATGTTCTCACACTCATGCGACTAACGTGGAACCGTCAATGGCGACAGGACCAAAAGTATCGGTTATTGTCCCGATTTATAATGTTGAGCAGTACTTAGCTCAGTGCTTAGACAGTTTAGTGAATCAGACATTACGCGACATTGAGATCGTATTGATCGACGATGCGAGCCCTGATGGCTGTGCAAGAATTGCTGCAGATTATGCCAAGCGAGATGCTC
>JAISRK010000084.1 GCA_031273665.1 Holosporales bacterium | reverse complement strand
TGAATTTGAGTGAGAGCTTGCACGAGAGAGATAAGAATGCCAACGAACATAGCGACCAGCAATGCGGGCGCACTTATCTTTAACACCAGAAACAGTGTTGCGCGTGCAATGTCCAACGCTTCTAGCTCGTTCATTATTTTCCAGCGCTCTTGACAGTTCTTGTAATACGTTTTATCAATACGCGAGCTTTTCGCCAAGAGGGTTGGCGGCAGCTGGCGTATTTTTGAAAGATTCTTCAACGTGAAAATGGCAGTTATTACAACGGGCGGAAAGCAGTATAAGGTTATTGAGGGCGAGCCCATTTCTGTTGAAAAATTGCCACAGGCGGTGGGAAAAGATATTATTTTCTCTGAAGTGCTCGTTCTTCAAGAAAACGAGAAGATAACGGTAGGTGTGCCCTATGTTCCTGGTGCTGTGGTAAAAGCGAAAGTGTTGGCGCAAAAGCGTACGCGTAAAATCCTTGTTTTTAAAAAGCGCCGTCGGAAGAACTATCGCCGGGCCAACGGTCATCGTCAGCCTTTTACGGTTGTTAAAATCTCTCAGATTAAAAGTGCGTAGGAGCAAGACAGATGGCGACGAAAAAAGCAGGGGGAAGCTCTCGAAACGGACGTGATTCTGAAAGTAAGCGTCTAGGCGTTAAGAGATTCAGTGGACAGGTGGTACATGCTGGCAATATCCTTATTCGTCAGCGCGGAACGAAAATTCATCCTGGTACTCATGTAGGTGTGGGGCGCGACCATACGCTTTTTGCTCTCGTTTCTGGGACCGTTGCGTTCGCAAAGCGCTGCGGGCGTCGCGTCGTCTCTATTATTCCGACTTCTTAACCACAGCAATACATCAATTTATTCTTCATAGTGTATTTCCCTGTACAGGGTAAATGCATTGATAAGGCCTTTTTGTTTTTTCTTTATTTTCTCTATATTTATGTGTATATTTTTACTGATGTATGCTAAAAAATATATTCTTTGCTTGACAACTTAGGGCAGAACATGCAAATGTGACAATAAGATAAGCAAAGGAGCAAAAAATGAAAGATAAATATTTGTGTATTATGTCGTCAATAGAAAGGCTACATAAGTTGTTCTTAGACGTGATCAAAACAGAACTAGACCGTCTAGGGGTTTATGATATTAACAATGTTCAAGCGTTAGTATTGTACCACGTAGGAAAAGCGCATTTGACAGTTAGCGAATTGACGAACCGAGGATACTACTTAGGCTCGAATGTATCGTACAATCTGAAGAAAATGATTGAACGCGGGTACATAGAGCAGACAGTTTCCACGCATGACCATCGGGCGAGCATTGTGAAGCTGACGGCAAAAGGTTTAGACTTTATTAAGAAGTTTGATGCTGCGTTAAGCCGTCAAGTGGCGTTGTTAGCAGGACAAGAAGTGACACCATCAGAGGTGGAACAAGGCAGCGACCTTTTGCGTCGTGTGGAAACTTTCTGGTCGTCATTACTCATCAGGAGATAATGGTCGCTTGCGTGTCAGTAGCCATGGCTCTTCTTTGAGGTGCTAATTTGGCAATTCCTCGAGAGGGGAGGGGGGTTTGTCTGTTATAGAAAATAGTCTTTTTCTTTTGACTCTTCCCCCTCTTCCCCCTCTTCCCCCTCTTTTTCTTTCTTCAAGTTGAGATGTTCTGAAAAAACCGATAAAAGGAACTGGAGAGGAGTTCAGTACGCTATGATCGACCAAGGTGAGATCGTCTTCATGGAGCGGGTGAGTCTGCGGTATCGAGAGGGCGTATCCGTGCTGAAAAACATCTCGCTACGCTTTTTCCCTAGGTCGTTTCACTTCCTGACGGGATCAAGTGGTGCGGGTAAATCTTCTCTTTTACGCCTTCTATACCTGGGTCTACGCCCCACAGCTGGCACGCTGAAAGTTTTCGGGACGGATATTCAACAAATGTCCGTCAAGCAGGCCAGCCTTTTGCGCCGGCGTGTCGGGGTTGTCTTCCAAGATTTCAACCTTATCGAACATCTGAGCGTTTTGGAAAACGTGATGCTGCCTTTAAAAGTGCGCAACGAACCCCCCTCTGCGAGACAAGAACAAGCAAGAGAGCTCCTTTCGTGGGTTGGCCTCGAAGACCATGTTGATGCGTTGCCATTGCACCTATCAGGAGGAGAACGCCAGCGTGTGGCCATTGCACGGGCCGTAATAGGCCGGCCGGATCTTCTTCTGGCGGATGAACCAACAGGAAATGTCGATGATAAGATGGCACAGAAGCTTTTTCATTTATTTGATGGATTGCACAAAATGGGGACATGCGTTGTGTTGGCAACACATAGTCGACATTTTGTCGATATGTTTCCGTACCCAGAGTTGTACTTGGAGGACGGTAGACTGACACCGCACATCAAACAGCAGCCTGAGAGACCTTAAGCAATGTACTTCCTTAAAAGTTCACTCTCTGATTCTCCATTTGCGAAAAGCTCGTCTTCTCACGTATTGCCCTGGGTGGTCGGCGCCTTAATCTATCTGGCGACATTGGCTGTTCTAGGGTGCCAGGGAGTATATCGTACTATGGAAACATGGCACATGCTCTTGTCAGAGCATGTCACCGTCGAGATTCCAGCCGCCCAAAAAACCAAAGACGAGGACTTAGATAAGCTGAAGACCCTTTTACTCACGCTTGAAAAGGAATCCTGGCTGTTAGAAGCAGAGATCATGCCAGAAAATCGTGTGCAGGATCTTGTCACTGCATGGATCAGCGATGCTGCGCTTGTCAAAACACTCGTCCTTCCCATGCTTGTTGATCTGCGCGTGTCATCCGAACAGAGGGTTCCTTTGGAAAGTATACACAAGAAAATTACGGACGTTTTTCCGGAGGCCGTCCTCCATAATCACGCAGAGTGGTATAGTCCTGTTTTGCGATATGCGTCTTTTGCGCAGTTTTTCTCAGTTGCTTTGGCACTGCTCACCGTGATCATTGTCATAGGAACGATTGTTTTTTCGACACATTCCGATTTAATAGTGCATCAACACATCATTAACATTTTGCAGCTTATTGGCGCTACGGACACTTATGTCGCGGCACAACTTGAAAAACGCATGTTACGTATGGCGTTTCTCGCCTCTTTTGTCGCTATTGTGGCCAGTGTTGTGACGCTTTTCACCTTTCGAAAGATGAGCAGCGCGATTATTCCTTTCGAACATCAAGAGTGGGGGATTATCATCTTCATTCCTATATGCATGATCGCTGTCGTGATATGCGTAACGCGGCTGACGGTATTATGGTTTCTCTACAGAAAAGATATCAACATAACGCTATAACACGCTCATTACGCCGCCTAGTGCGCGCTTTTGTTTGGAGTGGTGGGATGGGCCTTTTGTTGCTAAGTGGATACTGCATGATGTATCTATGGCAAATACCTCGTTATACATCTACCCTTCCCAAGAAAGTACAGGGCATTGTCATTCTAACAGGGGATAAAGATCGCTTGGAAACAGGTTTTTCTCTTTTGACGCCTGAGGCTCCACAGAGGCGTGTATTTGTCTCTGGCGTTTATCCAGGGGTCCGGTTATCCGACAC
Organism: Holosporales bacterium; assembly: GCA_031273665.1. GTDB lineage: Bacteria > Pseudomonadota > Alphaproteobacteria > UBA3830 > JAIRMZ01 > JAITIJ01. The sequence goes on along the minus strand of JAISRK010000084.1, from coordinate 1,186 downwards.
GCCGTGGAAAAGCAGGTCACAGAGATATAAGATCACTCTGGGGTATGCGGCCCATAACACACGAGAAAATGCGCTAGAAAGCGCTTTATGGATCAATAGGAATGGGTTTAAAACAGTGGCACTTGTCACATCAGATTACCACATGCCGCGCAGTCTCGCAGAGTTTCGACGCATTGTGCCGTGGGTACAGATCTATCCCGTTCCTGTTGTTCACGAAAGAGACGCGATTTGGTATTGGCATATGGTACGAGAGTCTGTAGAAATGCTATTTTCTACGCTGTGGACGCTTCTGGACAAGCTTTAAGGGAAATGCATGAGAAATGCGATGTTAGGCGTACGTTCGTGTTTGTTTATGACCGCTTTCTTCATCAATACAGCGCTGTTTTGTGCTGTGGCCTGTTGGATATTGCTGTTCCCTGAGCGGTACGTTTTTTCTCATGCGCGTCTTTGGTCGCGTACCACCGCTTTTCTGTTGAAGTGTATTATGGGCATTACGGTGCGTGTTAGGGGACTAAAAAACATCCCACGTGGTCCAGCACTTATCGCTATGCGCCATGAATCCACATGGGAAACCGTCGTGATGTTTTTATATCTTGAGAGATTTGTGTTTGTCTTAAAAAAAGAGCTGCTGTGGATTCCTTTTTTTGGCGGCTTCTTGAAAAAGCTCCGCTGTATTTCCGTCGGACGTCGAGGAAAAGAATCAGGCTTTCGCGCTTTTCTAACGCAGGGGCAAGTGTTGCTCAAAAAAGGGTATAACATTCTGATTTTCCCAGAAGGGACACGCATGACGCCAGGGGAGCTCCGTCCATTGCATAGCGGATTTAGTGTTCTCTACGAAAAAGCCCACGTTCCTGTTGTCCCAGCCGTTTTAAATTCTGGGCGTTTCTGGCCACGGCGATGTTTCTATAAACATCCGGGGACAATTACGCTACAATTCCTTCCAGCGATTCTTCCAGGGATGCCCAGGGCGCAGTTCTTATCGCATTTTGAGAAGGTTTTTACAGAAGCTTATCAAAAACTAGAGAGGAAAAATTAGATGCAATTAAAAATGAAGAAGATTCTTGTCGTTATCGCGCTTACGGCTGTGGCTTTACAAGGGATTATGTATTTTCAATTCCTGCCATATCTTCAGCGTGTGTTTGTGGGACGGCTTATTCAGGCGCAAGAAGAGTACGTAGCACGAGGC
>JAISRK010000063.1 GCA_031273665.1 Holosporales bacterium | reverse complement strand
CTTGGATGATTTCTCGTCCAAGTAAGCTAAGGGTTCGGTTTCCAGAGGGGACCACGTGCACCATTGCGCGTTTAGGTTCCTTTCATTCTGGCAAAAAAACGCTCCTAACACTGCCCATTTTATGGAAAAACATGCGGCCGAAGGTTGCCCCGCTGTTGTCTGGCTCTATTTATGTTTCCGCAGATCAGATGGAGATGGCGTTGCCTGATAAACTTGTATCTTTTAAGGGACAAGAGTTGTTTCTTGCGCTGAAGCAACAGCCAAAAACGGTAACGTTGGCAGATGGAACAACCGAAAAGGAGCCTGTGCTTAACGCTGAATTTTCGATGAAACGCTTTGGCCCTTATCTTGGTCAATTTGCTATTTTTGAATGTTCTGCTGATGTGCGCGCCTTTCTGACGCGTCCGAAGCTCTTGTTTTCGGATGTTGCTCAGTGGAAAGAAGCCGGGGGCTACATCGAATGCGAGAACGCTGAGGCCCAAGTCCAAGATTTGAAACTGGCTTTGAAGGGAAGCGTCTCTCTTGCTTCCACGGGAATTCCAGAGGAAGGAAGTTTCATGCTGGAAATCAATAGGGGAAAGGGGATCCTTACGGACGTTAAAACTTGGGTTCCTCTTTCGCCGAAGACGATCAAGGACGCGAAAAAATGCGGAACCCATGTACGTATTCCCATTACTTTGCGCGATTATAATGTGTTCTTGGACGACGTGCTGCTATTCGATTGGCAAAAGAGAGCTCTCAACGACGATGGAGTAGAGCGTGTTCTATCCAATCTTGAGGAGGGGAAGTACTCCTTTTAAACTCCCATTTTCCCTGGAGTGCAGGAAGGACTAAGCCTTTGTCCTTTTGCTCAGAAAAATAAACATATTGCTCCAAACGATAATAATAGTGCCGACAATGACGCACGTCTGCGGGACCGTTCCCCACAGCGTCATGTCACAGCATAAACCCCAAATGAAAGTGCTGTAGTCCAGGGGAGCGAGAGCTGAAACAGGTGCAAAGCGCAAGGCGTGTGTCACCGCATATTGCGCGAGAGCGACTACGCAGCCCATTATCAAAAAAGCGGCCCAATGCGGCCATGTCAGAGGCTGCCAAGAAAAAACAACAAATGGCGCCAATAAGGCGATCATAGATATATTCGGATAAAGCGTAATTGTTAAGCTCGATTCAGTCTTCGTCAGTTGGCGAATGAGTGTTTTGTTTATTGCGGCGGAGACCACACCGATGATCATAACGACAAGAGATGTCGACGAGATTGTCATAGCCCCAGGGCGAATCGCAACAATGACCCCGCAAAATCCTGCAAAAACCGCCGCCCACTGGCGCCCACTCACGCGCTCTTTCAGGAAAAACTTCCCTAAAAAGACGATTACCAGCGGCATCGTGTAATAGATAACATACACGGGGACCAGTGCTTCTCGAGACATCGCGTAAATCACAGTGTAAGTACTAATAAAATTCATACACAAACGCGCCAGGTGGCGTTTAGGGTGGCGGGTCTTGAGATCTACTAATCCATGGCGCGCTAGAGAGACTATCAAAAGAGGGATAAGGCGCACGAAAGCGCGCAGAAACGTCACTTGACAAACAGAGTATTGTTGCGTGATGTGTTTAACGAATGCGTCAGAAAAAACATAGAGCATAAGCCCGACAAGAGTCCAGACAGCTCCCAGTAATGTGCCTTTAGAAATTCGCTGCTGTAGCACGTCGCATCTCCGCTTAGTAGATTGGCGACTAGTATTTCAATGAGAAAGAAAGATAGATAGTACCAGAATACTTCTTCCTCAAATCCGGGGCATGACGCTCGCCCAACAAACTGTCGCGGGAATAAAGCGCACCCCCGAGCGTTGCCAACAAACGCTCCAGGATGGGAAGCGTACAAGCAGCTTCCACATTGAGGCCTTGGCCGAACGTCAACACACCTTTACACGACAGGTTGCGCCATGATTCGCCCAGATCGTACTCTAGTCCAACATTCACCTCCGTCGCAGGCAGGCCATGTCCCACGTGCTCACAACCAAAGAGGATATGTACACCGTCTCGTACTTTGTACTCGCTCACTAGTTTATATGACATTCCCTTCGAGGTTGTGTACGAGAAGATGTCCGGCACCCTAAATCCGTATATCGAAAAAGGACCTGTCTGTCGGCCGGTGTGTACCAGTTCATTCCATATCGCAAAAAGCGTGCGATACGTTGTTGCGCTCAAGAGGAAGGAAATGCAACTAGCGCGCTGCATATCTTCTCTTGCCGCGGGAACGCCAAGGATTCTCCAATTAGCTTCTACATGGATGGGATCGTCTTCCAATACTCCGGCGCCAGCTGCATATGCGGCTGCGTAAAGTTGTCCGCAGATGTAATTTACTCCTTCGAAAAAATGCACATCCTGCCTCCTGTAGAGGTCGTCGCTCATTGCTTCGGCAAAGTAAGCATTATTGTTCATTCCACCTGCAGCAACGATAGCAACGCGTTTATTCTGGGATGGTGAGCTAGCAAGGGCATTAGAACGACATGCCCCTCTTCTAAGAGTCAACAAATCGCGCACGAAAAATTTGAAAAAATTTTCATCTTTTCGCATAGGATCTGTATCGTTTGCAAACATCAATTGATAATCGTACCCATACGCTCGGGACCTCAGACCGTGCCCTACCTCGTGATAGGCGGTGCGGAATGCGGAAGTAATATAGGTACCTAGACAATAATATCCCAATTTCACCCAAAATGATTTGAATCGCCAGTAATCCTCACCGCGAATGAGTAGGCGCAGAAGATCTGACCCAAAAACAGCGAGTCCCTTGTTCGTATACAAAGGCTCGAAATATGCTGAACTGAAGGTGAGCGTGTCTGTTTCTACGGGGATGATAGCAATTTCTTGATGGGAAGGATCAAGCCAGACATCCTCTGATGCAGGACCTCCACCCCCACCTGCTGCACCAACGTCGAGCGTAAACACCAAAGCGACATAAGCTCCTAATAGCGGCTCTTTCCAACACATCGTCATCTATATTTTCCTTTTCTCTCTGGGGCGACACCACAAACGTCAAGGTTCAACTGACAAGTCGTAACTTGTATTTCTTTCCATTGTCTTAAGACCCGATCACTAAAGCATCAAGACGGTATTTCTCTCTAAGTCGTGCGGCAAAACGCATCGCGGCCGATCGGCTGCTAAAAGGGCCAACATAAACTCGGTGATAGATCCCTCGCGTACTGCCCAGATCTACCCGAACAATTTCGACTGAAAGGCCTTCGAAAAGCGGCCGGTATTGCCACCGCTGCCATTCCTGCAAGGCACGTTCGCGCGTCTCAAGAGAGGCAATTTGTACTTTCACGCCTTTAATGGGATGCGAAAACACGGTCCTTTTCTCGTCAGATCTTTGCCACTGTTTAGACTGTGTTGTGGACCATTGGTCGGTTTGTTTATGTACAGAAATGGGAACTATCTTGTGCGCTTTGGGAGACTGCTGTTGCTCTTTGGCCTGCGGTGAAAGGCCGGACTGCGGTACGAACATAGACGGGGCAACGGAAGACGAAGAGATCGATCCTCTTTGTGATTGGGGCGCTGGCGCGGCATGTGGCATAGGAGTCATGGTTGCCGTTGGTGGCGGATTATCCGAAGAGCTTCTCTCTTCTGTTTCCTCAGGATCCGCAAGCTTTTCTAATTGCGCTTGCTCTTCTGGTTGTAGCTCCATCTGTTCGTCCTCTTGCAGTGGGGGGACAGGCTCTTCCGGAGCGGGCAATGGTTTGACTTCTTCTGCCCTATTCTCTTGTGACGACATGCTTGAAGAAATGCGATTGTAGACAGATGTTCCTTCCAAAGGATCTCGTGGCGCAGCGTCTTGCGGATACACCTTGGCGGATGTTTCTGGCGCTTTAATATGAGGGAGATCTGGGGGGGTTGGTCCCTCGTTGAATAACACTATCCACAGGACTAGCAGTGTTAAAATGCTTATTCCGCCGATACTACACCAAAAGAAAATCCTTAGTCGCTGATAGCGGGACGGTTTACCATAGGTTAGGTCGTATCCATCGTTAATCATGGTCATAGTGATTACTCCTAATGTAATTCGGCCACAGGCGTGACGCCTGCTATATGTAGGCCAAGAGACAGGACATTCTGAACGGCGTAGACAAAAACCATATTTTCTCGCGTTTTTTGTATATCCTTTGGATGAATAAAACGCAACGTTGTTTCATCTTTCCCTGTCGTCCAAAGCGCATGAAAGGCCGCCGCCAAGTCAAGCAAGTAAAACGCAATGCGATGGGGTTCTCTTAGGCGAGCTGCAAGCAATACCTGTCGCGGCCAGGCAAGCAGGATTTTAATCAGTGTTCGTTCTTGATCGGCTAAATCGCGCTTAAAAGGCAGGACAGCCTTACAGTCCTCTGATGAGATATCTGGAAAGAGTGTGGCACACTGGCGAAGAACCGAGCACGCTCGCGCATGAGCATACTGCACGTAAAAGACAGGATTATCCCGTGTCTCTTCTACGACTTTCGCGAAATCAAAGTCGAGCGGAGCATTATCCCGTCGCGTGAGCATAAAAAACCGAACGGCGTCTTTTCCGACATTGTCGAGGACGTCTTTTGCTTCGACAAATGTTCCGGCTCGTTTTGACATTCTGACTTCTTTGTTATCTTTTATAAAACGCACTATCTGACATAAACGTGCATCAAATTGTACAGGAGTCGTTATAGACAACGCTCTTACCGCTGCAGTCATCCGTTTCACATAGCCGCCGTGGTCTGCCCCCCAAAAATCGATCAGAGTTGTAAACCCACGATGGATTTTGTCAAAATGGTAGGCGATATCCGTTGCAAAATAAGTCCATGATCCATCAGATTTCTTTAATGGCCTGTCGATGTCATCCCCAAATTGTGTCGCACGAAACAGCGTTTGCGGACGGGCCTCCCAATCGTCAACGAGCTTGCCTTTCGGTGGTGTTAGTACGCCCTCATAGATCAGTTCTCTTTCATTAAGAAAGTCCAGAGCGGCGTCGACTTTACCCACCTCGACGAGTGCGCGCTCTGAAGAAAAATGATCATGTCGGATGCCAAGCGCCTCTAGATCCTCTTTAATGAGACACATCATGTCGTCGACGGCAAAAGCAGTGATACAAGGCCGCCAATTGGGATGATCACACCATTGTGTACCGTCACGCGCGATAAGGCGTTGGGCACTTGAAATAACATATTCTCCTGGATAAAACTCCATCGGTTGCGGAGCACTTTTCCCGAGCAGTTGAAGATATCGGTAATATAACGTATCCGCCAAAACATCTATTTGGTGCCCGGCATCATTGATGTAATACTCGCGCGTTACGTCAAATCCGACAAAAGTCAGCAGCGTTGCTAACACGTCTCCTGTGACAGCCCCACGCAGATGACCTGCGTGTAAGGGCCCCGTGGGGTTAGCAGAAACATACTCGATATTTACTTTTTGCTTCTGTCCTATCGTAGAGCGCCCATAATTCTCTCCCAGCGCCACAAGACGTCCTAAAAAAGAGAGCAAAAAGTCGTGCGTCAGCGTTATGTTCAAAAACCCCGCTCCTGCTGTGTTGACTTCCGCAACGCCGGGGATTTTTTCTACAATTTTCTGCAAGGGAATGGCAATATCTCGCGGCGAACGCTCCCATTCCTTGGCAAGTACCATAGCGGCATTGGTAGAAAGGTCCCCAAACGCGCGTTCTTTAGGCGTTTCTACCGAGAAAGCGATTGCCTCTGGAAGGGGTTGTCCACAGGAACGCGCTAGTTGTTCTATCGCGTTCTGCAGCAGGCTTTCAAAATGCAAAAACAAATCGCAAGGCTGAGTTTCTTGAGCCAATATTTTTCCTTGCACGTAAAGACTTCACACCTCGAAACTATATGCGTAGACTGCGCCGGATACAATATTGGATACCATAGAAGGGGGTGCGCATGCTTTCTGAGGAGACTTTTTCGGTCGTCAGTTGGAATGTCAACTCCATTCGCGCGCGGTGGCCTTTGCTGGAGCACTTGCTCACGCAAGAAAAGCCAGATGTCGTCTTGCTTCAGGAGACAAAAATAGAAGACAAAATTTTTCCGGAAGAACCCCTCGAAGATTTTGGCTACAACGTCTGCTTTCATGGACAAAAAAGTTATAACGGCGTCGCGATTTTATCCCGCTATCCACTAGAGGACATTCAACGGGGATTTCTTGGTAGCGGAGAAGAAGCGAGATATATCGAGGCGGAAACGCATGGTTTGCGCATCGCCAGTATTTACGCACCGAATGGACAAGACGTGGGCACGTCCGCTTATGAGAGAAAAGTGGTCTTCTATGCGCGATTGCGAGAGCATTTGATACCCTCTCTTCGTAGCAATGATCTTCTGGTGATCGGCGGTGACTTTAATGTCGTGCCCACAGACGCAGATGTTTATGATCCGCAGAAGTGGGCCGGGCATGTACCCTGTACAGAAGCGGAACGACAGGCATTTTCGGCCTTGCTTGCCGAAGGGTTGTCGGATGCATTTGCAACGTTCCCCCCCTTGCAAGCTTCTGCTCCTCACTTTACGTGGTGGGATTATCGCTTCCGGTTTTTTGATCCGGAAAAGGGGCTTCGAATCGACCATTTTCTGTTGTCACCACATGCACTAGCAAAATCGCAAGGCGGGGAAGTATTACTAGGATACCGCACCCTTCCTCGTCCTTCTGATCACGCACCTATTTGCTGGAAACTGCGCGTATAACTCTTTCTTACGATGCGAACGAGATATACGTTAAAGAGCGGTGAGTTCTTCTCCATGCAAGATCGTGGGCGTTTGTCCCATTCTTGATGGAGAGAGGCGTGGCCATAAGGTATCGGGTTCTCTCATATTCCAACCAACACGAAGGGGTTTTCTAAAGCGGGAAAAGGCGTAACGGTGAGAGCGCTGGCGGGGCCCTACGATGGCTCTGACTTTGCTGTAAGGCTTTGCTTCCGTATAACCCGCACTGTTGGTACTTATTTCTTTTTTATAGACACAATTTTAATAAATTTTTACGGTAAGGGCTTGAATGCTTCTTGTGAAGACGTGGTAGCCACGCGCGAGGAACTGTAAAACTGCGACAATACCCAAGAGATTTTTATCGCTGCCCTCTTTTATCCTCCAAACTTGTGCATCGGAACACGTTGTCAGATTGGGTCGGAGGGCTGAGAGGCCGCAATCTCACATTCAGCTCTATTCTGCTCTAGTCCTCTTCCGATCGCAGGACTATGCGCTAGAAGGCGTTGTAGAATTGGATTAACAGTCTGAAAGGAAACGATTTCGTGAATGGTATATTGGCTTTGTAGTTGGTGTCGGAACCACGTTTTCTGGCGTTTAACGTAGTGACGGGTGCGTATTTTAGCTGCCGTCACGGCCTCCTCTAAAGAAGATTCTCCTCGAAGGAAATGGCACAGTTCCACGACCCCAATTGTTTTAATGCTTTTTGGCACGTCTTGAAGAGATGTGTGGCGCAAAAACTCGGAGACTTCGTCGATGGCGCCATTCTCGACAAAAGCATCAAATCGCTTGTCGCACATCGTATAAAGGTCTTGTCTGTCGGGGTCTATGTTAATGACGTAGGCCTCAATCCCTTTTTCTCCTTCCGATACAGGCCACTCATGCAACGACTGTTGGGTTGCTAGTTTGACCTCATAGGTGCGTTGTAGGCGTTGGGAGTCCGTCGGTCTTAGATATTGTGCCGCAAGGGGATCTAAGGCTTGCAACTCTTGCCAAAAGCGCTCTTTACCTAAACAACAGAAACGTGCGCGTACAGCAGATCGGATCTCTTCCGGAATCGTAGGAATCACGCGTAGCCCTTTCAACAACGCTTTTAAGTACAACCCAGTGCCCCCGGCGATAATAGGGACACGCCGCCGTTGCTGGATCTCTTGAATAAGAAGCAACGCTTGTTCGCGCCACCAGCCGACAGAACACTGCTGTTCATAAGCTAATACCCCGTAGAGATGATGAGGAATACCGCGCAAATCACCTGTGGGGGAAGCGGCGAGAATAGGAAATTCTTTGTATAACTGGCGAGAATCGGCGTTGACAATTTCGCCATCGAGCGTCTCTGCCAGAGAGAGCGCCAGGGCCGATTTGCCGCTCGCTGTGGGGCCAGCTAAAACGATAGGGGTCACTTGCGCTTCGTTTTCTT
>JAISRK010000044.1 GCA_031273665.1 Holosporales bacterium | reverse complement strand
CACGCCGTACGCGCCCAGAAGGACGCCCCACAAGCAACGCCGTTTTTACCTCATGATGAGCCTCTAAGTATCGGTTAAACGTCTCATAATGCTGTCGAGCCAGGACCTCTGTTGGGGCTAGTACCGCGACTTGCGCTCCTGCTTCAATAACGCGCAACATCGCCATAAGCGCAACGAGTGTTTTCCCCGTGCCAACATCGCCTTGCAACAATCGCCCCGTAGCTTGCGGTTGTGAGAGGTCTTGATCAATTTCCTCGAGCGCTCGTTCTTGATCTCGTGTCAACGAGAACGGAAGACTCCGCAACAATGCCTCTCTTAGCCGCGTCACATAAGGAAAAACGCGTCCCGGCTTTTCTTCTCGTCTTGTGCGCCGCACTTGAACAATCAGCTGATGAGCCAGTAACTCATCGAAAAACAAGCGCTGTCGTGCCCTCGTATGGGGATGTAGCGCTTCTGGTCCTTGTGCTTTGTGGACGCTGACAAGGGCGGCTTTCCAAGAAGGCCATCCTTTTCTTTTGAGCAGATCTGCCGGCAACCATTCTTCAGGTGTCTCTATACGAGGCAAGAGGCGGTGAGTATAATCCGAAAATATGCGATTCGAGAGCCCCGCGGTTAGTGGATACACCGGTTCAAAAAGTGTTTCGTTCTTGTCAAAAAAAGGCATCTCATGAAGGCACTCTGGGTGAATCATACTCCATGGAAGACTTGCCGTGTTCAGCGTGCCACAGAGAATCTTTTTCGCGCCAATAGGAAAGCGCTTCTGCAAATATCCAGGACGCGCATGAAAAAAGATCAGCTCACATCGATCTCCCTGACCATCGACCACGCGTATTTTATATGGAGAGCGGGGAGAAGGTGGTGGGACATATTCGCTAATAATCACAGACAGAATAACCTGCTCGCCCTGGGGCAGAAAACGGGCCTTTTCTAAGGCCGTTATCCTGCGCTTGATTACGCCGTGTGTAGGCATATGGAGCAGCGCATCGATCACACGGCTTCCTCCTGTGCAGCGTTCTATAAGCAGCGCAATACGTGGAGGCAACACTTCTGACAGGGGTAAAAAGGCAATGTCTTTGTTGTGGGAGGGCGTTGGCAATCCGCGTTGCGTACTTACCAAAGAAGATGTCGTGACTGTCATAAAATGCCACAGAAGAAACACTGCCCCTATACTATCTCGATTGGGCAGGCTTTGTCTCTAAGTCAGCAACAGGCCGTAACATCATCAAACAGCGCAATTGTTGCACATAGTGCACAGAAAGGGGTCACTCTTGCGCAGTCAAAAAATGTTGCACGATATAACACTAACTCTCTCGGCCATGCCACTGCTTTCCAGCACGACCGTTACCGTCTTGAATCGTTGACAACAGAAGGGGGATTAGATATACAAGGGCCGTAAAACGTTGGATAGGCGACATGACAAAGAGAACGTATCAACCGAGCAAGATTGTGCGAAAACGGCGACACGGATTTCGCTCACGGATGCGGACAGTTGGCGGACGACACGTTCTCCGCAACCGCCGCGCTAAGGGGCGCATGCGCTTATCTGCTTAACGTTATGGTGCGTCTCGGCCCTCGCCTTGTTGTTTTGCACCAGCGGCGTTCTTTTGAGATGGCAAGAGGCTCGAATACCTGTTTTCGATGCTCTTTGTTTTTGCTGCAGGCGTATCGGGGAGCAGAGAATACTGCGGGGCCAGAAGCTATTTCATGTGGACTGACGACGTCAAAAAAAATCGGGAATGCTATTTGCCGCAATCGCGTGAAACGTCGTTTGCGTGCAGCTCTGCGCATCGTTTTACCACAATATGCAATACCAGGGGCGACTTACGTCTTTATCGCTAAACGCGAGCTGATGTCGTGCCCGTGGCCGGAATTGTTGCTAAAAATGCAAGAAGGCGTGCTTTTCGCTAACAAGCGTTTGCAAGGGGAGGGAAATGAGCGGATTTGTCGCCAAAATTCTTGTGTTCTGCATTAAAGGGTACCAAAGGCTTTCTTGGAACCACGGACATTGCCGGTATATCCCGACGTGCTCGGAATACATGATACGCTCCATTCAAGCATACGGCCCGATTAAGGGAGTGTATAAAGGATGCCGTCGCCTGTTGAGGTGCCACCCATGGGGCCGTTGTGGCGTTGATTTCCCAGAAGAAGGAGAGCATTAACGCCGTTTACTTCATTAGAGACGGAACCACTCAGAACCACGTCCAAAAGCCTGCCTTCGAAAGGGAGAGGAGAAAGAAGCTGGGGCAGATTCCTGATGTTTTTAAGTCCGTGAGCGGTAAGGGCCTTGGTACGAAAATTCTGCAGTGTGTTCTGCGCCTATGCAAGATGAAGATATAAAAATGTAGAGTTGAAGATGCTCTCCAGCCCCCCATCTCCACGTTTTTGGCATGGGGAAAGCACAACCCTCCAACAAAGAGCCCTATTCACGTGACTTTTTATTCTCCAAGGGCTCGTGCAACGTATTGATTCCAGAGATCAGGCCTTTGTGTACGCGTTATCGTCCGTGCTTCGGCAAGTCGCCATTGGTGAATTGCTTCGTGATGTCCTGAAAGAAGCACAGGGGGCACAGAGTACTCATTCCACTGCACGGGGTGGGTGTATTGTGGATACTCCAAGAGAGGAGCAGACGACACAACAAACGAGTCTTCGCGCAGGGAATCAGGTGCGCCAACGACACCAGGTATCAAACGCACGCTCGCCTCAATAAGCGCCATTGCGGCGACTTCTCCACCCATCAACACATAATCGCCGACGCTCATTTCCACAAAAGAGTATTTTTCTAGGATACGCGCGTCTATGCCTTCGTACCGTCCGCATAAGATGACGATATCTTGTAATTTAGATAAATTATATGCTATTTTTTGGGAAAGTAACTCTCCGCGCGGAGATGGATAAATAAATTTCCTTTCTCCGGAAGAGATCGGCGACGGAAGAGAAGCAAGAGCCGCTTCAAGAACCTCGGGAGAAAGTAGCATACCGCACCCTCCTCCACAGGGAGGACCATCTACACGCCCGCCTTTTATAGAAAATTTCTTTAGGTCAACGATATCAAGCGTGAAGACGCCTTCTTCCAATGCTTTGCCAATTAAGGAAACACCAAGAGATCCAGGGAAAACATTCGGGAATAACGTTAAGATGGTGACGTGCATGTCCCAACTCCAGAGCCGAACAATGCCACGACATCATCCGTTACGCGAATTTCTTGTTTGTCGGTATTTACGGTAGGCACAAACGCATTCTTAAAGGGAACCCAAAAAGACGCCTCTTCTCCTTTTTGGGGGTCGTTTCGGATAATCTCGAGTAATTCTCCCGCCCCAAAATTGGCGACACGCGAAATATGTCCGATTTTGCACCCAGAAAGAGAAAAAACGACGCATCCCACGAGAGCATGCGCGTAAAACGCGCCCTCTTCCAGGGAGGGAAGACTTTCCTTGGGCAAATAAAGCGCAAGGCCTTTAAGAGCTTCCGCCTGGGATCTCTCCGTGATCCCTGCAAAAAACATGATGATGTGCCCTTTTGGCTTAAATACGAACCGCATAACACGGAAAACACGACCTGCCTCATCCAACAACTCCATCTCTTTGCGGAAATGGTCTGGAATCGCAAGGAATACCCGACCCCATACGCCACCCTTTGTGCCATAAGCGGGCCCGAGCCGAACGCTGAGAACCCTTGTGTGGCTAGACAGACGCACCTCTTCTCAGGCTTTCGTTTTCTTTGTGACTTTTGCTTTTGAGGCGACAGCCCCTTGGGGTTTTTTGGCGGCGGCTGCTTTCTTTGCCACTGGTGCGGCACGTCCTTCTTTCGCTTTCGCTTTTGAAGCAACAGCCCCTTGGGGGTTTTTGGCGGCTGCTGCCTTCTTTGCCACTGGTGCGGCACGTCCTTCTTTCGCTTTCGCTTTTGAAGCAACAGCCCCTTGAGGTTTTTTGGCAGGTATTGCTTTCTCTGCTATCGGTGCGACGTGTACTTCTTTCGTTTCTTGTACTTCCGCCTCTACAGCCACTTCTTCCACTACTACTACTTCTTCTACCACTTCTTGGGCTTCTACTGGCTTTGCCGCCTTCGTTTCTGTCTCTGTTTCTGAGACTTTAGCCTCTTGGACTTCCTGGACGGCTACTGCCTCTTCTGCGACTTCCTGGGCTTCTTCCTTCGCTTTTGCTTTCATTTTTGCTTCCGAAGCTGTTTGCATTCTCTCTTGCGCTTTCTTCTTAGGCGCTGATTTCTGCGGTGTGTCCTTATGGGCTGGAACAGGGATATAGCCCGCATGACCAAGGAAAAGCGCCACACGGTCCGTCGGCAACGCTCCAACGCTTAGCCAGTGCTTAATGCGCGCTTCTTGCAAGCGCACGCGTTGCGGATCATTGTGGGCTAAGAAAGGATCATAGCTCCCCACCCTTTCAATGAACTTCCCGTCTCGGGCGTTACGCACATCTGTCACGACAATTCTGTAGAAGGGCCTCTTCTTCGCACCTGCTCTTGCTAACCGGATTTTAACGGCCATCGTATTCCTCTTCTTTTCTCCACGACACGCCGATATTTGCAGCATGCGAACCCCATTCTAAAGAATGTGCGGTAAAAAAGCTATCTACTCCAAGGCATCGCTTTAATGTACCGCCCGTGGGAAGGGGCTATCAAAAGAATAAGCAGGTGTCTCTACGGTAAATTCCTCTCCGCGTTCTGTCGCTACACCATAGGAATACACCACTATGCCCGATGGCGTTTCTGCCCAGAAATTCTGCGAGATAGAGACACTATCCCCTGGATGCAAAACCGGCCCCATATCGCCATAAGTGCGATCCTGGGTACTGATACAAAAACCATCCTCTCTGATTAAGCGACAACAGCGCATTCTTAATTGAACGGTAACGAGCCCGCAATTACTGACCTGCGATTCCTCCGCCCACGCGTAATTCTTCTCCTCTGGAGTTGATCGATGGGGCAGAAAAACGGTTCTGGTCGAGATCTGCAAAACAGGGGCAAGTGCGTATGGCATCGTGTACTCCTCGTTGAGTCTTGGAAATTTTTC
>JAISRK010000011.1 GCA_031273665.1 Holosporales bacterium | reverse complement strand
TATGCGTTGCTGGAAGATACAAAACTCCCTAGAAAAAGGCCTTTGCGCCCGATGTAATGCGGTGATGTCGGGATGCTAACCGTTCATGTTATCAAGCGTTTTTTGCTGTTCTGGGGAATTGCTCTAGGTGTTATATGGGCCGATCAGCAAACGAAGTCTTGGATACAGTCTTTTCTGGCGGATCATGGAGGCGTGTTTGTTATGGCTCCGTGCCTCTCTCTTGTGCGCGTGTGGAACAAGGGGATAAGTTTTGGTCTTTTCGATCATATGGGGACTATTTGGTTGTTTCTTGTCTTTGTATGTATTGCCGTTTTGTTCTTTACCGTTCGCACATATAAAGACCGCTCCTATTGGCTGGTTGCTTTGTATGGGTTGGTTACTGGAGGGGCCGTGGGTAACGGCATCGATCGCGTACGAGGAGGGGCGGTATTTGATTTTATCGATTTTCACTGGGGAAGTGTGCACTTCCCGGCGTTTAATTTGGCGGATGCGAGCATTAGTGTTGGTGCTGTGCTCCTGGCCTTTTTCTATCGGAAATAGGTGTGGAAGGAGAGCGAATTGCCAAAGTCATTGCGCGTGCAGGTCTCTGTTCGCGTCGCGAAGCAGAAGAATGGATCAAACAAGGGCGGGTGACACTGGATGGTGAACCGTTAATCACTCCTGCGATAACGGTTACATCAGCGCAATGTATATGTGTTGATGGTCAGCCTCTTCCGAGAACAGAAAAACCACGTTTATGGATATTCCACAAGCCAGTGGGCGTCATTACCACACACCGCGACCCGCACGGGCGGAAAACGGTCTTTGATCTATTAGTTCCGTACAATTTACCTCGCGTTATTTCCGTAGGACGGCTCGATGTTGCTTCGGAAGGCCTGTTGTTGCTCACAAACGATGGAGGCCTTGCACGGCGCCTCGAGCTCCCTGCGACAGGATTATCACGTCAGTATAGGGTGCGTCTGTTTGGAACGGTGACACAAGACGCTTTGGATCGGTTGCGTCAAGGTATAACGGTACGGGGGATTGCGTATGATCCTATGAACGTCACTTTGGATCGGCAAAAGGGGAGCAATGCATGGCTGACAATGACGCTTCATGAAGGGAAAAACCGAGAAATTCGTCGATTAGCTGAGCATCTTGGGTGGCAAGTCAACCGCTTGATCCGTGTTGCCTATGGTCCATTCCGGTTGGGGGAATTATCCGTTGGTGGTGTTCAAGAGGTTCCCTCCCATACATGGCACCGACTACTAGATGGCAGCCAATGGAGAAAAGCCAACGGCTAGGTTTCCATGCCAGTCTTCTCAGCAATAAACTTATCCATTTATGAATGCTGTATTGATAGCTTTGTTGAGCACTTCAGTGTGTAAACGCTCGAGCATGTTATGCATCATGGCGCGAAGGAGAATATCACGATTTTCCTCGGAAATATCTCGACCCGCTTTTTTACTAACTGACACGTACACTCGATGCGTGTGCAAAGGGATGTGCGCTGCTTTGTGTATCTCTAATTTTATCACACAATACGCGGTGTACTGTATTTTGGGCGAGAAAAAAGTAGAAGCAAAGAATCCTTGGGGCTCTGCAACAGGAAAAGCGCTTATCGAGGCTTCCTCGATGATAACACGCATCTGACCTTGCGTTCCGGATGCCACAAAGCACTTTTTTGCCCACTTTTCGACGACTTCTGGGAATGACGGTGTGACGAGGTGTTCGATGCTTGGGTCTACTTCTGTCGAGCGAAAAGTACATGACACAGAAATTTGCGCTACATCGCACAGAAGAGGCATCTCGTGAAAGCGCGGCACCTCAACCGTTTTCTCTCTATCCTGGGTACAACCAAGCAGGCAGACACAGGCAATGACCCCCTTGAAAAAAACGCGCCACATTATAGAGCTCCTTTCATCGTTCATGCGCCGTCTCTTACGAAGTTTTCTGGTGCGTGCGTTGTACGCGTTGTTCAAGATCTGTAAGGAAAGCGTCCATGCTGTCTCCTAATTTTTGAATGCTATGCGCAAATTCCGAGCGCTGTGTAATGCTCATGCTGACATTATCCAATGTAACATCAACCACCTTAAATTTATTGGAGCCAGAAGCAGGGAACGTTTTCCATACCACCATAACCTGTCCCCCTCGTGGAGGAGTGATGATAGTCTTGACGTTGATACCCCCCTGCGCTGTGTATTCTGCGCTTTTGACGTGCATCTCTAGCCCTACGAACTCTTTAAAGCGCGCCGCATAATTGATCGTAATTGTCCGGCGAAAGAGATCAAGAAACCTTTTCTTCTGTATATCAGTAAGCCGGTGCCAGTGGCGCGCTAAGACAAAACGCCCAATGGTCTCTACATCAAAGCCCTCCTCCAACAAGATAGAAAATCGCTCTTGTCGTACGGATGTAGAGATTTTTGGGTCCGTTAAAGCACTGATTGCACGATTGCCGAAGTCCGCAACAAAACGCTGCGCTTGCGCGGACGTTGTCGCCGTTTCAGCTGGTGGAGGTGTCCCAAAAAGCGTAGCCTGCTTCACGAGCATACCGATAGCCGCCATAACGTAAAAAAGAACTCTGGGATTCTTTACTAAAGACTTCTCTCGAGAAAACAATCTTTTATACTTCATTTGATTCTCTTCCTATATGCCCCCGTCATCGGTGTAAACGCTAACGTACACTCCGTCACTACATGGTGCGCACCCCTTACGAATTCTTGTATCACAAAAAAATGGTTGACACGAGCGTTTTTGTGTGACAGCATGCGCCCCATGAATTGGAAACGTAAATCTTCTATTAAGAAATATTTTTTTGTCGCATTGGTTGTGGCGATGTCAGTTTTGTCAACTGTCGTGTTGGCAAAAATAGGGCCGCGCTTCCAAGAGATAACGAGCACCGCCACACAAGGACCCCTCCTCTCTCAGAGATTGCAGATAGGGATAGCTTCTTGGTACGGGGGACGCGACCGTGGAAAGCCCACAGCTTCTGGAATCATATTTAATCCAGATGCGTGCGTAGCGGCGCACTCGACCTTGCCTCTTCCGACAGTAGTCCGCGTGACGAACTTATCTAATGGCCGATCTGCTGAGGTGTTTGTAATCGACCGCTTGCCGAAGAAATGGGGTCGTGCCATTGACCTTTCCGAAGGTGTTGCGGAAAAGCTTGGATTTGTGCGTAAGGGGCTGACGCCTGTTCGCATCGATATCGTAGCGCGCCCATCGATGAAATTCGTGCGTGCCGCTTTAAAAGAGACGACAGAAGCCTCGAAAGAACAGTCAGAAGACTCGCAAAGAGGAAACACCCTTAAAAATAGCGCGCATCCGGCGGCCACAGGGACGCCTCTTAAGATATAATTGCACTTGCTGTTTACCGACGGGTCTTATGGATCACTATCGCTGCTGCGAGAACGCCAAGAGATAAGAAAAGTATCAGAATAGTCGTCAACGCATTGATCGTCGGGGACATACCTAAGCGCAAGCTAGAAAAAATCACCATCGGCAGCGTTGTTGCTCCTGGTCCCGCGACAAAACTAGCAATTACAACATCATCCAATGATAAGGCGAAGGCGAAAAGCCACCCTACCGCTACAGCTGGCGCGATCAGCGGCAGTGTAATGACAAAAAAGACTTTAAGGGGCGAAGCACCGAGATCCAAAGCGGCTTCCTCCAAAGATCTATCGAACTCTGTCAGACGTACCTGCACGACGGCAGTGACATACGCAATCGCCAATGTTGTATGCGCGATAATAACGGTTGCAACCCCGCGACTTTGGGGCCAGCCGGTTAATTGCTGAATGGCCACAAACAAGAGTAATAACGATAACCCCGTGACGATGTCCGGCATGACTAAGGGAGCAGTGACTAATCCGGTGAAAATGGCTTTTCCACGAAAACGTTGAAAACGAACGATCGTAACTGCAGCGAGTGTGCCCAACACAATGGCGATAGTTGCCGAAATGGCGGCGATGCGGAGACTGGTCCAAGCGGCACGTAACATCACGGTGTCGGAGAAAAGCGCGCGGTACCATTTAAGGGAGAATTCTGTCCATGTCGTCATCAATTGCGCTTTGTTGAAAGAAAAAAGCACAATGATCAGCAAAGGAATATACAAAAACGCGTATCCGAAGACCAATATAACCTTTAACGAACGCGAAGAGGTTCCTGTCATGCTTTCATCTCGCGCCAACGCTGCCAAAAAGAAATCGGTAGCACCACAAAAAAGACCAGCAAAATGGACAGAGCAGAAGCAACTGGCCAAGACATATTGACGAAGAACTCATTCCAGACAATGCGCCCTATCGTTAATGTCTCTGATCCACCTAGCAATTCTGGAATGACATACTCTCCGATGGCAGGAATAAAAACCAACACGGATCCAGCGATCATTCCGGATAAAGACAGAGGTAACGTAATGGTAAGAAACGTTTTTAGAGGTCGACATCCGAGATCGTGCGCAGCGTCCAGCAATTCTGTATCAATGCGCGCGATGCTCACGCATAGAGGTAGAACCATAAATGGCAGGTAAGCGTACACAATGCCTAAACATACCGCAAAAGGCGTCTGCATGAGCGCAAGGGGCTCTGCAATCAGGTTAAAGCGCAACAAAAGACCATTAATAACACCTGTGGGACTGAGAAGGGCAATCCACGCGTAAACGCGAATTAAAAAAGAAGTCCAGAAGGGCAGAATAACGAGTAATTGCAATATAAGACGTACTTTTTCCGAGGATCGCGCAATAGTGTAGGCCATGGGATACCCGATGAGCAGACAACAGAGCGTCGATAGGCCGGCAATGGAAAGGGATGTTATAACACCCCTTTGGTACAGTTCGTCTTGAAATAATGTCAGATAACTTCCAATGTTGAGGCGAATTTGCAGCAGGCCTTCTGGGAAAATGGACAAGATATTCGTGTAAGGGGGGCGCGCCAAGACGGCATCTGAAAGACTAATGCGCAGCAAGAAAAGACAAGGAATGAGAAAAAACACCAGCAGCCACGCATAAGGAATGACGGCAATCAGTGCATGTCCACGACGACTCAGAATGTCGTAAGGCGTTTTTCGGCGTCCTTTTTTAAAAGGATGTTTCATGGAAAATTCCTCGTCAACCGTGCATATCCTACCTCTGTTCTGCGCTGTTTTCTAAAACTGAATTTCTTTTCGAAGTTTAAAAATACCGCAGAGATTAATGAACAGCAGAAAACCGCCAGATACCGTCATGATCGCCAAGGCAATACTTTGATCTAGAAAGGAGAAGAGGATGAAGGCGCTGATTGCGTACGCAAGATAAAACTTCTGTCCCCGACGAGAAGAAATGGACTTGGCGCTTTTCATTCCAACGGCAAGATATCCGAGTACGGTTGTCCATCCTGCAAGAAAGAAAAACAACGCCATCAGAATTTGGACGTGCGGAAGGCGGCTCGACAATGCCGCAACGACGCAATCAAACGTTGTCTGGTGCGGAATACACCATTGCCCCGTGCTCAGTACTAGGAGAATGGTCAAAGTGCATACCGCACAATTTGTGAAAAGTGCAAAAATGGAGGTTTTGGCTTGCAAGCGTGGATCGGTGACTTTTGTCTCTGCTTGAATAACAGCATCGTACCCAATGCCAATATCTCCAGAATAAACGGCCCGTGACATGCCATGATGGGCCGCCATCATAAACGTACTGCCTGCAAAGCCCCCTAAAGGAGCATGTCCTTGAAAAGCCGAGACGACAACCGTTTTTAATAAGGCAAGAAAATCAATTCCACTACGGCTTATGACGTAAAGGCTGGCACATGTATACGTGAGCAAAAAGAAGGGCATGAAGATGGAGCAGATGATAGATAAACGTCGAACACCTCCTAGCGTGACGTAAAACGTGCCAACTAAAAGGCAGAACTTGACGATATATCTATTTCCTTCAAACACGGTGACGAATGCGTCTTCTATGACTTTAAACTGGTAAATTTCCACACCATAAATGCAGAGAAGCAAGCAGAAAACGATAGGCACCCATTTTCTATGAAAAGCGTGCGCAAGGTAATGTGGTGCGCCGCCATCGTATCCCCTCTTGTTGTTCTGTGTGCGGTATTTTATGCCTAAAAAAATCTCAGCATATTTAACAAGCATGCCGATAAAGACAGCGACCCATATCCAGAAAAGTCCTCCAGGGCCTCCGATAGACACTGCTGTAATACAAGAGCCAACGTTTCCGATACCAATCGAACCACCCATCGAGGAGAAGTACAAGCGTAAAGGATGTACACCGCGCGTTTCCCTGGATTTTCGAGTAATGGCTTTAAGGGTCTCGCGTGGTCTAATGATTGTTCTGAATTGAAAAAATCTAGATGTGTACGTGAAGTACACACCAATTGCTAGGATAGCAATAAAGTCGACATACCCCCAAAGGGCGGTTTCAAGGAAATCCAAAGCCCGTAGCATGCGCCTTCTTACAACGAAACAACCCTATTTTCAAGGGAGCCATGTTTCCGTAAGATCTACGTGCAAGTTCTTGTGACAGAGATGCACCACATGTTTCAACAAAAAACGTTCCTAGTGTAGGCCGCCGGCTTGCCGCGTCTTTTGTGACACATTGCAGTTTGCTCCATACTAAGTCTGGGGTAAGGAATGCCCAACCAAACAAAAGGAGACTCGAAAAAGTCCCCTTTTGCTGATCTCGTTCAGATTTAAGAAGATTGAGACGAGAATGCTCCTTTAATGGTGACGATAAAGCGATCAATGACCCCTTTATCAGGACCGTTTTGCACTTTGAGGATTCGTTCTCCACGTAAATACTCAATACCCACATCGATGCCCGGTCCAAAAGGACTGAAGAATGTGTTGACCTGGAAAGAGCGAATCATTTTGTTAATCTGGGCATATCTCGCTGGAGCCGGAGGAACTTGTATCGCATGACTGACAAGACTCGCATGAGGAAGGATCCGTGTTAAGCCGAAAGCCACTGTCGAACGCCATCTCCATTCTTCATTCCAGTAATGTTTGACGCCGACAACGCCTCCGAAAGCCACCATAGGATGTGTTCGTCGACTCGCTGTATCGAGATATAACGCATACCCATTGGCGTCCCCAAGATAACGGCCGATACCTTTACCATAAGTCGCTTGCACGAAGACTTTACTTTGCGTCACTCCTTGTCCCATGTAACCGTAAACGCCTGAAAGACCCACGCCCCATCCGTAGCTAGAAATGTCCGCTTCGCCCTCTGCGTTCATTAAACGAATTTTACGTCCCATTGCGCGGGCCTTCACACTCCCACGTGGACAGTTGTACTGCACGGCTAACGTAATATCTGGCAAGGGGTCACTGGCAAAATATCCAGCGGAGGCGCGTTCTGCGTATTTTATATCGCCGTCAGTGTTAATGCATTCTCCTTCTGGGTTCTCCAATGCTGCTTCAAAAATAAAAGAAGAGCCCTTACAGGTATATCGAATCTGCGGGCGCCGCCCACCACTTAGCCCTGTTGGCCCGGAAAAATCTGCTGTTTCTGGTTCAGCATCCCCATCGGAAAAAATTGTATCTTTCTGCCCAATAAGCCAGTAGTGCGTTGGAGAGCCGAGTGTGATATAGGCTCTTTTAACGCGTAAGGCGAGCGGCGTAAATAACGACTCTTCTGTTTGACTGTTGCCAAAAAAGTCCATGTCGACGTAGGTGCCGAAATTGATGTCTCCTCCATTGACCCAATGCAACAAAGCGATAGTTTCTATCCCAAAAGAGCTCTCACGCGCATGTAAGCGAAATTCGCCTTTTTTTGACTCTTCTCCCGGACCCAGGATGTTTGCGGCCATGAAATGATCATAAGCCGGTCCGTTCTTTGCGGCATGTTGGTCATAGACGCCTGTTACTTTTACTGTGCCAAAAAGTCTTATGAAAGCGGAAGTTCCGGGGATGGGCATAAAGCCGATGGCCCTCTTATCTCCTAATTGCTGTGCAATTGTCGGGTGCACAGCGTGCGTCTTCTCATCCACCGTGCGATACGCCTGGACGGCTTTTTGCTCTGTGCACGACTGCGCGGCTCCCTGTCGTGATGCCGCTACCTTTTGTTGTATGTCTTGTGCGTATGCAACTGTTGCTGCAGCGATTCCCACAACTATTGTCATGAGCGCTCTCACTGATAACAGCGAGGATGCACATATTCTCACGCTTTTCCTTTGCTTTTGTTTGTTCATGGTTCCTCCTTGTTCCCCAGAGACGTTTGATCTTTTCCTGCACAAGAGGCAGGAGAAAAACCACCATCAGAACCAGTGTGCTACAAACATAACGGAGGCGCAATAGCGTTCCTTCAATGCGGCGCCTTGCTTCCACCGCAAGTTTCCTTTAGAAAAGGCGCAAAGCGCCCGTAGCTCAATTGGATAGAGCGCCAGACTACGGATCTGGAGGTTAGGGGTTCAAATCCTCTCGGGCGCGCCACAAGCGCGGGTACGCGTTTACGATGCTGTGCGCTCCGCGAGAGTTGTTTCAGCGAGGTACCATTTAGAGGACGAAGAGGCCACTTGCCGTGTGAAAACCCAGGTATCTGTTACAGTACGAATCAATTCTGCGGATCCCGCTAAGATAGCGTCCTGAGCATCCTTCAAAACAAAACACTGGTCAGAGACAAACTCTACAAAAGCGTATAGGGTGCCAGAATGAACGCGTGTGTCTTTGAGCGTAGAGGAGCGGACTTCGAGAAAGGAATTCTCTATGCGTTCGCCACGTTGTTCTTGCTCCGTCAAAGCTTTATCGAACACTTTGAATAATTCAGCGGTGAGAAGGCCTTTCAAAGTGACGCGATCACGCACAGTGTATGCTTTCTGAATGGCGATGAAAGCTGCTTCCGCCCCCTTTAAAAAGACGGTTTTATTAAAAGCAGGGTAGGCCTTTAAAAAGGCGGAAGGGACGCGCTCCGTAGTTGCCGTTACTTTTGTTTTAGAAAGGTTCACCGTAGATTTAAACGCGTTACGCACGATTTTTCGGTTTTTCGCAGAGGGACGACGTCCCACATCATGCCCTAAAATCGTATGTAGCTGAAATAAAAGGAAACACGTTAAAATCGCAAAAACTATAGCTCCCATTATTGCGTCACGTTAGAACTTCTGATAGGCCTACACAGGATATACAAGAGAAAGGAGAAAAGCGCAAATGACAAAACAGGAAACAGTCAAAGAAGCGCCTACACCGTCCATCGGCATTATAGCCCAATACATCAAGGATTTATCGTTCGAAGCACCCGGCACCGTGCCGACCTCCCACAACGCTACACCGAATCTGCAAATCAATATGCATGTTAGTACGGCCGCTTCTGAAAAAAACACCCATATGGTCTTGCTAGAGACAAAAGCCTCTGCTATGCAGGGAAAAAACACTTTATTTGTCCTAGAATTGACATATGCTGGTGTTTTTTCTCTCGAGAATGTCCCAGAGAAGATGTTGCCATTGGTGCTTTATATTGAATGCCCACGCATTTTGTTCCCTTTTGTACGTAGTATCGTGGCGCATATAACCGGAGATGGAGGGTTCCCGCCATTATACCTTGCACCAGTCGATTTCATGGCGATGTATGAAAAACATCAGGCCTCTAATTCAATTCATTGAAAGCGGGAGCATATATGAGCGCTACGTACATGCTGATAGATGGATCGGGGTTCATTCACCGTGCGTTCCATGCCTTTCCGCCTCTCACAGATGCGCAGAATCGTCCTGTAGGCGCATTGTACGGGTTTGCACGCCTCCTGTTACCCCTTTTACTCCAAACTGGCCGTAACGCCTTGCATGTTTTTTTTGATGCGGGGAAACAGACATTCCGGCATAAATTGTACCCAGCCTATAAAGCGCACCGAGCGGCAGCGGATGCAGATCTTGTGGTGCAATTTCCTTTAGTCCGTCAATTTTGTACGGCTTTCGGGATTTCGTACTATGAACATCCGGATTTCGAGGCAGACGATCTAATTGCTAGTTTTGCGGTCCAAGTGCCGGCACCTCAGCAAACCTGTACTATCGTGAGTGTTGATAAGGACTTGTTGCAACTACTGAGCGAAAGAATTGCCGTGTACGACCCGATGAAAAAGGCCTTTGTGACACCCGAACAAGTCATGGCGAAATACGGCATTTATCCAGAGTGCATGGTCGATCTTCAAGCGCTTGTTGGCGATCAAAGCGATGGAATTCCTGGTGTTCCGGGCATCGGGCAAAAAACTGCTGCTCGTTTGTTGCAAGCGTATCATTCTTTAGACGGTATCTATGCGCAACTGGCGGATATTAGTTCAAAGAACATTCAAGAAAAACTGAGCGCGTATAAGGACCTTGCGTTGCTCTCTCGCCAGTTGGCGACGTTGCGACACGATGTTCCTATACCACGGAACTCAATCCCACGTCCTTTTGACCAAGATCAAGCGCGAGATTTCTTGGAAACGTTTTCTTTCCACAGCCTTACCCCTTTTCTAGATCGCCTTGCGCGAAAGGGAGTCGCTGCCTAGAAAACGTGCAAAAGCGTTGCGTTACTCTTTTCCGGATTGGAGACTGTGATGCGAGGCCCCTGTACCAAAGGGCTGTGTGTTCCTACGTTGACGGTACTGCGTAAGAACGTTAGGGTAGCAAAGCCCTGCCGGAGTAGCTCAGATGGTAGAGCAACTGATTCGTAATCAGTGGGTCGGGGGTTCAAGTCCTCTCTTCGGCACCATATTTAAAGGAGTTTCTTCTGCACTTTGCCTATATTTCCTCCAGAGTTTCTTGAACAGATTCGTGCACGTGTTGCTGTACTTGACTTAGCGCGCGATAAGACACGTCTAGTCCGTCGCGGGAAAAATTGGTTCGGGTGTTGCCCCTTTCACCACGAAAAAACGCCATCATTTAAGATAGATGCTGAGCGAAATTCTTATTATTGCTTCGGATGTGGTGCGCATGGAGATCTGTTCGCCTTCGTGATGGAATCCGAGAAGATAGATTTTTCTGCAGCTGTGGAACTATTGGCCGATAAGGCTGGTCTTGCATTGCCGCATCTTGAGCCTGGTGCCGCTCAAGACTTTATGCGAAAGAAGCGTCTACTTAAGCTGTTGGAAGAGGCGACAGCGTGGTTTCAACAAAATTTTGTAAGTGTTGCCGGAGACGGGGCGCGAGCATATTTAACACATCGCGGTATTGATCCAAAAATGTGGGAAAAATTTTCGCTTGGTTTTTCCCCTACGCATCCGCGCGTTTCTCTGGCGGCATACCTCATGGAGAAAGGATACAAGGAGCAAGAACTGATCGAGAGTGGCCTGTGCTTGGAATCACGACGAGGGACGCTGTTCGAACGTTTCCAAAGTCGTCTCATATTCCCCATCGTTGATGGGCACGGGCACACCGTTGGGTTTGGCGGACGCATTCTTGAAGACAAAAAAACCGAGGCAAAGTACATTAACTCACCGGAATCGAAGATTTTCGATAAAAGCGCGTTGTTGTACGGTTATTCTCTTGCGCGTCAAGGCGCGCAGCAGGATCCTCTGTTGATTGTAGAGGGGTATCTGGATGTGATCGCGCTTCACCAGGCAGGATTTAAGCGCGTCGTCGCCCCTCTCGGGACGGCAGCCAATGCGAACCAAGTCCAAGCGTGTTGGAGATTGTGCACCGAACCTATTGTAATGTTTGATGGCGATTCAGCTGGCCAAAAAGCGGCTCTGCGTCTTTTAAAACGCCTATTAAGTGTGTTGCAACCGGGTTATTCCGTGCGTTTTGCATTTTTACCAACGGGGGAGGATCCCGATTCTTTCGTACGCACAAAAGGTCGTACGGCCTTGCAGACACTTATCCAGAATGCCCTTCCGTTGGTGGATGTTGTGTGGCGTCAGCTGTTCGAAGGGGTGCCAGAAAATGCACCTCCAGAGCAACGTGCCCTTATTATGACGCACATGAAAGAAATTCTTGCAGAAATAACGCATGCGGATATCCGGCAATTTTACAAGGAGGCGCTGTATAAGAAGTGGGAGTCATACCGTGTTTCTTCTGCACCCTCTCGGCCGTCGCGTTTACCGCACAAAGCGCTGGCTGTAGAGGCAGTCGAGAATGACTTGCCTACGCGCGTCCTCCTGGCAACGCTCATTAATCATCCAGCGCTTTTCTCTGAGGTGGAAACGCTGCTATCGCGTATGCCACCGCAAGATCCTGTGCTGGAGTGTTTAAAAGATGCCCTTTTCGATCTTCTGAATAAACACTCTTTCGAAGAAGTCAAAAATCTGGTACAAGAACTAGAATTACGCGTACCAAAAAGCACGCTGCAGTATGTGCTGCATAAAGAGATTTTGCATCGTGCCCCGTTTGTGCATGCAGATGTGTCCGTTAAAGAGGCAGTTGTTGGTTTTCGCGATGTATGGAAGCGATTTTTTGAAGTGCCTTCTTTAGGGCGCGATATTCAGCATGCTAAACACTTATTAGAAACATCTTTTGAGAACGTACATTGGAAGCGCTTGCAAGAATTACGCGCTTTATGGGAACAAGAAAAAATAGGAAATTCGGATATACACGATGGTAACGACTCCTCCACCGATTGACGCGCCAGAAACGTTGTTAGAGCCATCAGAAGAGGCGAGCGCGCTCCTTGAATATGCCGAGTTTAAAACCCTGCTCCAGAAGGGCAAAGAAAGGGGATTTATCACGCACGAGGAGTTGAGCCTCTCCTTGCCTCGAGAGATCGTTACGCCAGAAATGGTGGAAGAGGCCGTTTGCCATATCAGCGATTTGGGTATCGAACTTTTAGAGGAAGAAGATGCCGCGCATTTGGCAGAAGACGACATCCTCCCGCTGGAGCCGAAAGAGGAAGACCTTCCCGTTGTTACAGAAGGGACTTTTACAGACGATCCGGTACGCTTGTACCTCAAGGAGATGGGAACCGTAGAACTTCTGTCGCGGGAAGGAGAAGTTGAGCTCGCTAAACGCATCGAAGCGGGAAAACGTGCGGTTCTTGAGGGGCTTATAGAAAGCCCCATGACATTTCAGGCGCTTGCTTCTTGGCTAGAGAAACTGAAATCAGGAGCCATGTTCCCACGAGAAATTGTTCAGATTGATACCAATTTAAACAATGATCCAGAAGACTTAGATGAATCTGAAGAAAGCGACGAGGGCGGTAGCACCCTAGCAAAAATCGAGGAAACGTTGCTGCCACAGTTGATAGAACAGTTCACACATGCTCTGACCCTTTACAAAAAGCTCGATAAACTCCAGCAAAAACGGCTTGAGGCGCAGCTAGAAAATAAAAAGGTCACTAAGGATTTTCAACGCAGATACGCCGCGTTGCGCGTCCAAATTGCTGACATTTTGGAGGAAAGCCACTTAGCGGCTTCAAAGATAGAAGAGCTTGTTGAAACTCTTACATCGCTCAACAAACAGCTCATACGTCACGAGGGTGGACTGCTCCGTTTAGCACAGGATTGTGGCATTGCGCGTGAAAGTTTTCTGCAAGCTTATTATGGTTATGAACAGGATCCTTTGTGGATAGATCTTTTGCGTACAAACGACCTTCCGGCGTGGCAGCGCTTTGCGACAAGGTACATGAAAAACATTCAGAGTCATCAGCGGGAAATCAGTGTCATACTCGCGCAAGCCCACTTGCCCATAGAAGAGTTTAGGCATGTTGTTAGCATGGTGCAGCGAGGGGATAAAGATGCCAATCGCGCCAAGAAAGAGATGATTGAGGCCAATCTGCGGCTTGTAATTTCTATTGCCAAAAAATATACAAATCGTGGGTTGCAGTTTCTAGATTTGATTCAGGAAGGCAATATAGGATTAATGAAAGCAGTTGATAAATTTGAGTATAAGAGGGGATACAAATTTTCCACTTATGCTACTTGGTGGATCCGCCAAGCGATCACGCGGTCTATAGCCGATCAGGCGAGAACAATTCGTATTCCAGTACATATGATCGAGACGATCAACAAAATGGTGCGCACATCACGGCAGATGCTGAATGAAATGGGACGTGAGCCCACTCCGGAGGAGCTGGCAAAGCATTTGCATATGCCTATCGATAAAGTGCGTAAAGTTCTAAAAATCGCGAAGGAGCCGGTCAGCTTGGAAGCGCCAGTGGGAGATGAAGACGATTCGCACCTGGGGGATTTTATAGAGGATAAAAACGCTGTTCTGCCCGTCGATTCTGCCGTGTACTCTAATCTGAAAGAGGCGACGACCTTGGTGCTCTCCAGCCTTACCCCCCGTGAAGAGCGGGTGTTGCGTATGCGTTTTGGAATTGGCATGAACACAGATCATACTTTGGAAGAGGTGGGGCAGAAATTCTCTGTTACACGCGAGCGTATCCGCCAAATTGAAGCAAAAGCGCTGCGCAAACTGAAGCATCCGACACGTTCGCGCAGGTTGCGCAGCTTTTTGGATGCATAAACGACGAGCGTTTGACATAATGGAAGGGGACACGCGCCAGCGGGGTTTTACGTGCCTGCGGTCACTGTGTCGGAGGTAATGAGAGACGAATGAATTTGTCGCGGGTGCTTGGCTTTGTCAGTTTGCTTACGCTGATTCATGCGTGTGGCAAACAAGGCAGACTCATACCGCCAGAGCCAGAGTCTGTTCCGTTTCCGCGACAGTATCCAGCTCCCCTTGTGGAGAACGATCCACAGGAAGGCGGCTACCCTATTTCAGTCTCTCCTTCTTCTCCTTCCGGAACAACGAAACCGCCAAGTCCATAAGAAGGACGTGGGCT
>JAISRK010000003.1 GCA_031273665.1 Holosporales bacterium | reverse complement strand
GATCCGATTTTTATGATGGTTTCTTGACTTATTCCTTCCCGAATTAAATATCTGCGAGCGTGTTCCGTGATAACTAGATTAATATCCGCGAGATGATCGACGATTTTTCGATTAATTTCCTCCGGGACCCTTTGATCGAAACAACGATTCCCGGCCTCCATATGGAAAATGGGAATTTTACGACGCTTCGCACTGATTACAGACAAACAGGAATTGGTGTCTCCATATAATAGAATCGCATCCGGCGACTCCTTCGCCATGACTTCGTCCGACTTCGCTATGATGTTTCCAATCGTCTGCGCCAAAGACTCTCCGACGGCATTCAGAAAGTAATTCGGTTTCCTAATTCCTAAATCTTTAAAAAATATTTCGTTCAACTCATAGTCAAAATTTTGCCCAGTATGAACTAAAACCTGGTTTGTAAATTTATCTAATTCCTTTATAGTTTGAGCCAATTTTATAATTTCGGGACGCGTTCCCACTATCGTCATTACTTTCATAGTCACTAAACATCCCGCAGTTAAAAAGACCCCAACGATGACAAACCCAATTTTGCGATCTAACCACTAGATTTGTAGCATATCAAGCCACAAAAAACAGGAAGGCGAAAATCCATCGAATGGCGTGTCGACATATTCACCTGACGTCGGGTTATTGAACAGAGTACGGGAAGCGGATTCGCCTGATTTCTAGTGTTTATGCCCTAAGTGTATCCCACAATGAGAAAATAGCAGTAGGAAGATATAGTGCACGCATTGATTTACAATGGCGCGCCCTGCAGGATTCGAACCTGCGACCTGCGGCTTAGAAGGCCGACGCTCTATCCAGCTGAGCTAAGGACGCGGCACTTCTGGGTAGCATGTTGACGAGAAAACGACAAGAGGAAGCGTCGTTTCCCGTTGTGTTCTCCGCCTTTTTACGGTGCTTTTAATCAAAGAAACGGCGTATTCTTTCAAAGCGGCGGTATTCCCGTAGCTAAAGCGAGGCCGATAAAAACGTTCTTCCTTTATCGTTATTGTAAAATCAGGAGCACTTGTGTATACATGCGGTAACGACGCACGCGGATATGGGGCATTTGTCCTTTCGGTCTCTCGTTGATAGCGAGAGTAAAATCTGCGGAGGCTAACCGAAGAAGGAGAAAACATGTCGAACTTGCCCTTTACGATGCGCGAGCTTCTCGAAGCTGGCGTTCACTTTGGACATCATACACGACGCCGCAATCCGAAAATGGCCCCCTATATCTATGGGGTGCGCGACAACGTTCATATCATTAACTTAGAAAAGACCGTGCCGATGCTCGCATGCGCCCTACAAGCACTACAAGATCGTGTCGCCAATGGAGGACGTGTTCTGTTTGTTGGCACCAAAATGCAGGCCTCTGAAAAACTTGCAGAGGCGGCGAAACGATGCGGCCAATATTACGTCAATCATCGCTGGCTGGGAGGGACACTGACAAACTGGCGGACTATTTCTCAGTCCATCGGAAAGCTCCAACGGTTGGAAGAAAAACTCCAAGAGGAGGACTCTGGATTAACGAAAAAAGAGCTGCTCAGCATCGAAGCGCAGCGTGTGAAATTAACGCGTGTTTTGGGAGGCATTCGAGAAATGGGCGGCGTTCCCGATATGCTCATCATCATCGATATATTGCTCGAAAAAACGGCTTTGCAGGAGGCGTTGCGCTTGAATATCCCTACCATAGGGATATGCGATACAAATGCAGATCCCACCGATGTCACTTATCCTGTACCCGGCAATGACGACTCTTCGCGTGCGATTTCGCTGTATTGTGATCTTTTCGCGCGAGCGGTTTTGCAAGGTATGCGGGAAAGCCTCGTTTTAGCGGGTGTTGATGTGGGAGAGATGGAAAACCCCCCGGTGGATGTGTCTTCTGAAGATGCCTCTACGCCTCTAACAGAAGGCCTTTATAATGAGGAACCCTTTGAGGAGAGAACGATTGAAGGGGAAATGGTTGAAGAAGAAGCGATCATGCAGAAGGAGGCGTAAATGACAGAGATTACAGCCGCCTTAGTCAAGCAGCTCCGTGAGCGGACGGGCGCGGGAATGATGGATTGCAAAAAGGCTCTCACCGAAACGCAGGCTCATTTTGAAGCAGCCATCGATTGGTTGCGCGCCAAGGGGTTGGCGGCAGCAGCGAAAAAGGCTGGGCGGACAACCGCTGAGGGGCTGGTGGCCGTGTCTCTTTCTCCCGATAGGAAAACCGGAGCGGTGCTAGAAATCAATTCAGAAACGGATTTCGTCGCGCGTAACGAGGCATTTTGTGCTTATGTGAAAGCGGTATCTGCGTTAGCGCAGAACTCTCAAGGGGATATCCGCAGGCTTGGCGAAATGCCTTATGGTAACGGGCGTACTGTTGCGGAGGAATTAGCGAATCTCGTTGCGGTTATTGGAGAGAATCTTTCTCTGCGACGTGTCGCGACGCTTTCGGCGAAAGGATGTGTTGCTTCTTACACCCATGCGGCTCAAGTGCTGGATATGGGAAAGATAGGTGTCTTAATAGGCTTAACGTCGGATTTGCCTTCAGAAAAACTGGCGACACTTGGGAAGCAGATTGCCATGCACATTGCTGCGAATGCGCCACACGCTGTTTCTATAGAGAATCTCGATCCTTCTGCTGTAGAGCGTGAACGCGCCGTCTTGATGGAGCAAACACGGTCCTCTGGAAAACCGGAAGATATTGTTGCTAAAATGGTCGAGGGACGCTTGCGGAAGTTTTATGAGGAGGTTGTTCTTTTAGAGCAGCCTTTTGTGATGGATAATGATCGCAAGGTGAAACAAGTTGTGGCTGAGGCGGAGAAAGAATTAGGGGGTCGCATTACGGTATCTAGTTTTGTGCGCTTTGCTCTTGGGGAGGGTATTGAAAAACGCACAGCGGATTTCGCTGCAGAGGTTGCTGCTCAGTTACGTACATAAGGGGGCTTTTTGCATAAGACGCGCATACTCGTCAAGATCTCTGGAGAGATTCTTGCGGAAGCCGGGGCCCACGGCATCGATGTTTTTACGATGAAACGCGTCGCCGAGGACCTTGTTGCGGCGTACAAAGCAGGTTATGCCTTGAGTATTGTCATCGGCGGCGGAAATATTTATCGCGGCACATCTCCTAATAGTACGACGATGGGTATAAATCGCGCGACGGCAGACTATATGGGAATGCTCGCAACGGTTATCAATGCGCTGGCGTTGCAGAATGCTCTTGAGACGGCGGGTGTTGAAACACGTGTTTTGTCAGCCATTCCGATGCCTGCTGTTTGTGAGCCTTATGCGCGCCGACGTGCTCTTCATCATATCGAGAAAGACCGTATTGTTGTTTTTGCAGCGGGGTCTGGGAATCCTTATTTTACAACGGATACAGCTGCCGCTCTGCGTGCGTCTGAAATGGGATGTTCTATGCTATTAAAAGGAACAAAAGTTCCTGGTGTTTATGACTCAGATCCCGTGAAAAACCCAACAGCGCGTTTTCTTAAATATTTGACGTATAAAGAAGTTTTGGAGAAAGACCTCTATATCATGGATCCTTCTGCCATTACGCTTGCGCGTTCAAGTGGCATTCCTATTATCGTCTTTTCGATTTTAGAGGCGGGGAATTTGTTGCGCGTTTTACGCGGAGAGGGAAATTTTACTATTATACAAGATGGGGTGGAAAATGGATGCATGGCTTGTTGATATAAAGCAAAAAATGGAGAAGCCGATTGAAGTATTAAGCAAGGAGCTCATGGGACTCCGTACAGGACGAGCACATCCCTCGTTGTTGGAGCCTGTTCTTGTAGAAGCGTATGGCGGGCGTATTCCCTTGGCGCAAGCGGCATCGATAACGGTGACCGATGTGCGTTGCCTGATGATTCAGGTGTGGGATCAAGCATTGGTGAAATCCGTCGAAAAAGCGTTGAGCTTGTCGGGACTTGGGGTTAACCCAAAAACTGAAGGGCAAACGCTCCACGTCGTTCTTCCGGAGATATCCGAGGATCGCCGCAAAGAGCTATGTAAAATTGCAACAAAATATGCAGAGCAAACGCGTATTTCGCTGCGCACCATCCGACGTGACGGAATAGATAAGGTCAAGCGCAAGGAAAAAGAAAAGGAAATCTCAGAAGATGAACGCAAACGTTATGAAGGGGAGATCCAAAAGGTGGTAGATGCCGCTATTGCTAAAGTTGATACTTTGGTAACACAAAAAGAAAAAGAAATCATGACGCTGTAGATCTCAACAAGGAAAAGAAGAGAAGAAGGATAATGTCACCGTCTCCATCCCTTCCTGTTCATGTTGCCTTCATTATGGATGGCAATCGTCGTTGGGCGGTGGCGCACGGTGTGCCCAAGATGTCAGGACATCGCCGGGGAATCGATCAAATAAAAGACGTTATCGATATGGCCATCGAAATAGGCATACGTTACGTTACGTTTTTTATATTTTCCACCGAGAATTGGCGTAGGACCAAAGAGGAAGTCTCTTATCTTATGGATTTATTCCGAGAGGCACTCCGCAACGTTTTGCAAGAACAACATAAAAAAGGGGTGCGTGTGCGTACGATTGGGAATATCAGCGAATTTCCTGAAGACATTCAACGTCTAAGCGCCGAAGCAGAACAAAAGACGCGCCATAATACGGCCCTCTATGCACAGCTTGCTCTGAGTTATGGAGGACGTGCAGAGATTGTTTACGCAGCGCGCTCCATTGCGCAAGAAGTCCAAGAAGGGAAATGTTGTTTAGAAGACATCACTGAGGAAAGTTTCTCAGCGCATTTGTTTACAGCTGGTGTTCCAGATCCCGATCTTTTTATTCGTACAAGTGGCGAATTGCGCTTAAGTAATTTTCTTTTATGGCAACTTGCCTATACGGAGCTTGTCTTTATAGATAAACATTGGCCTGATTTTTCGCGTGAGGAGTTTCAACGTGCGCTGAGTATCTACGCTGGACGTCAGAGGCGGCATGGTCTGTAATTTTTTGCCAGCGCCTAAAACGTGGATTTTCCTCGTTCCAAAGCGCAAGACCAATTCTCTGTGTAAGAAGTTTCGGCATGCGTTGAATTTCTACATTGAACACCGGAAGTGCTATGGTGCGTGATTTTTTCCCAAAACTCCGGAACGAGCGCGAAGAATTCTTTTGGCGGACTTTATCGACATGCGTTTTGGTAATTATCGTGATTCTGCTCCTTTTGGGGCCCGATTTCATGTTTATTTTACTGGGGGTCGCCATTGTTGTGCGTTCTGCCTATGAATTATTCTGCGTCCCTGCCGCGCGCACCGCAAAGATGGTCGTATTGTGTAGTGCTTTCTTCTTTCTTGTGTGTAGTGGCACGGCATGTTTAGTCGCTTTACGCTTGTATGAAGGCAGTTTGGCTTTGGCGTGGATGATTCTTGTCGTCAGTGCGGGCGATATTGCGGCGTATGGCGTCGGCCATGTGATAGGTGGGGCGAAAATTTTTCCCAAAACGAGTCCGCAAAAAACGTGGAGTGGTTGTATTGGAGGATTGATCATGGCAACTCTTGCTGGCGGGTTTATGCCACCATTGCGAGAAGGTTTGAGCATGCCCGTTTTAGCGGTCGTTGTCGCTTTATTTAGCGTATTGGGAGATTATATAGAGTCTTTTCTCAAAAGACGCCTCGGTATTAAAGATTTTAGCACGTGTATCCCCGGTCATGGAGGTATTTTGGATCGACTAGATAGTTTGTTCATTGCTGCCATTTTTCTTTGGTGTTTTTTGGCGTATATGTAGTGGAGAGAAGAGAGGGCACGCGCTCCTCATTGCACAACAGCCTTCGCTACCCTGAGACATTGTTTTCATTTCCAGCTGAAAAACCTGAATCCGTGGCAATTCCATCTAATGACTAGTAACTATTTTTGAAAATTTTTCATTTATTGATTGTCATAATGACTAAATTGACCTACATTACGTCTTGTCGGATGTTAAAGGAAAAACGAAATGAAGAAATTATTTATGCTCATTGCCGTAGCTGTACCATTTTTTGCCAATGCTATGGAAGGGAAAGCGGGGGTTGAAGCCCAGAAAGAGGGAACCGATGCTACGGCAGCGGGAGAGGAGAGGAAAGAGGGAAAGGAAGTAGACCTCAATGGCGTTGAATACTCTCTTCTTGGCGAATCCGCCGTGGC
>JAISRK010000068.1 GCA_031273665.1 Holosporales bacterium | reverse complement strand
TCACGATAGCGGGTCTCGCTCCCTATCCTTTCCATTTTTTCGGGTTTTTACCGCCTAGGGCAACTAAAAGACGAGCGGTATTCGAATCTTGGTGCGCGTATCCTGGAACGTTGGTGTTCTTTGAATCTCCACAACGATTGAAAGAAACGTTGCAAGATGCGCTCGATATTTTGGGGCCTCGTCTTGCCGTTGTCGCACGCGAATTGACGAAGAAATTTGAAGAAACGCGTCGAGCGACACTGGACCGTCTTGTAGCGCATTATGAAAAGATTTCGCCAAAGGGGGAGATCGTTCTACTCATTTCCGGCGCCAGTGCGGAGCAAGCCGTGTCAGAGCAACAGGACCCTCGGGAAATCTTAACGCGCCACTTGGCAGAGCACTCGCTGAAAGATGCTGTTCAATTAGCCTATCAAGAAACAGGATATCCGCGTTCGCAGTTGTATCATATGGCCTTAGCCTTGCAAGAGAAACACTCCACATGACGATGACCGCTTATCAACGAGGTCTTGTTGCAGAGGACCGTGCCGCTCGCTTTCTAGAGACTCAAGGTTATCGTATTCTCCATAAACGCCTTAAAACTTCCGTGGGAGAAATAGATCTTGTTGCAGAAAAAGCGGAAGACATCGTCTTCGTCGAAGTAAAATTTCGTCAACGCATGATAGATGCTCTCGAAACGCTCTCTGTTCGCCAGCGACAGCGTATCCTTACAGCAGCTGAATTGTTTCTCGCAGAAACGCCTCTTTTAGCCCATCGTCCCTTGCGTTTTGATGTCATCGCGCTCACCCCTGCGCAACTACAACATGTTGAGAACGCCTTCTGGAAAGAGGGATAACATCAGTTCTCTACAGTTTTCTTGATCATAAAAAAACGTCGCTATGTGCGCATGTTGCATTGATGTCCATTTCTCAATGTGTTGACTCTTTTGACTTCCATGAAATCAGGAGATTTCTAAACACTCGATGGAAATTATTGCGCTCTTGAGAAAGTCTTCCTAGAATCCTCTTTGTTTCTGCAAGGGAGGTGTGCATGATATCCGTCACGTTCCAACCGTACTCGGTTGCTTATTCTGGAACCATTATTGTCAGCGCTTTTGAAGACCGCACACTCTCTGCTTCTGCAAAAAAGCTGGATCTCTCTCTCAAAGGAGCGTTGACGCGCGCAATGGCGACACAGGGATTTTCTGGAAAAGCACAAGAAGTATGTCTTCTTTTGGCGCCTACAGCAGATATAGATCAGGTGGTCATCGTTGGTCTGGGCAAAGAGAGCACTTGCACACCGTCTTGTATCGAAGAATCCGGAGGATGTGCCTTCACACATCTTCACGTGCAAGAGGCGCTAGTTCTTCTGGATCCGTTGTCCAATATACCACATCCAGAACTTTCCTTTGCAGAAGGCATGCTTCTTCGTTCATGGGCTTTCGATAAATACCGCACCGTAAAACCGACAAAAGCGCGTCAAAAGCTGGAAACACTGCGTGTCGCCACAGCCAATCCTGGGGCTGCTCAGAAAACGTTTGCTTCGTGTGAATATAGAATTCAGGGAGTACTGGAAACGCGCGCCTTAGTGGCGGAACCCGCAAACGTCTTATTTCCTGCCTCTTTTGCCACTCGTGCACAAGAAGTTCTCGCACCTCTTGGAGTACACGTAGAAATTCTAGGAAAAAAGAAACTGGAACAGCTTGGAATGGGGGCTTTATTGGGAGTTGCTCAGGGAAGTACCCATGATCCATCCCTCGTTGTGCTGGAATGGAATGGTACACCCAAGAATAAAACCGCTCCCATTGCTTTTGTAGGGAAGGGACTTACATTTGATAGTGGCGGCATCGATTTAAAACCGCAAAAAGGAATGGAAGAGATGATCCATGACATGGCAGGAGCAGGAGCAGTATTTGGGTTATTTAAAACCCTCGCATTACGCAAGGCCCGCGTGCATGCTGTTGGGATTCTTGGTCTTGCTGAAAATATGCCCTCTGGATCAGCACAGCGTCCAGGAGACATTGTAAAAACGCTCTCTGGCAAAACGGTGCACATCCTAAATACGGATGCAGAAGGGCGACTCGTTTTGGCAGATGCCCTGTGGTACACTTGCGACCGATTCAAACCCAGAATTTTAATCGATTTAGCTACTCTGACGGGCTCAATTGTCAGCGCGCTAGGAACAGAGTTCGCGGGTTTGTTCTCAAACGACGAGCAGCTAGCTACCCATTTAATCGCTTGTGGCAATAAAACAGGTGAAAAACTTTGGCGGCTACCGATGACGGAAAAATTTGATAAAGATATCGATTCTGACGTTGCTGACGTAAAGAATCTCGGTACCTCTGGAGAAGGCGGTAGCATCACCGCAGCGCAATTCTTAAAACGTTTCATCAAAGAGCCGGTGGCGTGGGCGCACTTAGACATTGCGGGAACGGCTTGGACACGCAAAGACTCTGCCTTGGCGCCTAAAGGGGCGACGGGATTCGGTGTACGATTGCTGGATGCCTTGGTGCAGGAATATGAGGCAGCGTAGCGCGGCTTAGCCATGGAAGAGATAGCATATGAAGCAGCTTCTGGCCGATTAGACAAGGTCCTAGTAAAGCTCTTAGAGAAAGCGTTTTCTTCAAAAATACGCGTTGTTGTGCATAGTCCTATTTCAGAACGCCTCGCCGCTTTGGATGATTACCTCTGGGTGTATCATCCCGCGACCTTTCTTCCACATGCCCTTTCCCCAAGCGAAGATGCTGCTCTGCAGCCGATATGGCTCACAGACAAAGTAGAAAACCCCAATCAAGCAACACTGCTCATTTTACTGGACACCCAAGACACAACCCTTTTTGCGCATATGTTTGAGAAGGTTTTTTTTCTTTTTCCCAGCGAAGAAGCAGAAGGTGTTCGAAAAACCCTAGCCGAAAGAGATCCCTTTCCATTATATTGGAGACAATCCCCGGAAGGAGAGTGGATCCAAGTACTGTAGGTTAGGAAGTATTATGGCCATCGAACGAACTCTATCTATACTGAAACCTGACGCAACAACGCGTAATATCACGGGGAAAATTAACGCCATTTTCGAAGAGAACGGATTCCGCATCATTGCGCAGCGGCGGGTACTTTTGACGCGTTCTGAGACAGAGCGTTTTTATATCATTCATAAGGAACGCCCATTTTACAAAG
Organism: Holosporales bacterium; assembly: GCA_031273665.1. Classification (GTDB taxonomy): domain Bacteria; phylum Pseudomonadota; class Alphaproteobacteria; order UBA3830; family JAIRMZ01; genus JAITIJ01. The sequence goes on along the minus strand of JAISRK010000068.1, from coordinate 2,698 downwards.
ATTTATGCGACTTCATGAGTTCTGCTCCTGTCGTTGTACAAGTATTAGAGGGGGAGAACGCGATTTTAAAAAATCGCGCCATTATGGGGGCCACGAACCCTGAAGAAGCGGCTCCTGGCACAATTCGCGCACTCTTTGGACTTTCGATCGATCAAAACACGGTGCACGGATCGGATTCAGCAGCGACCGCAGCACAAGAAATTGCCTTCTTTTTTAAAGAGACAGACATTGTCGGATAGAAAGCAAGAAAAGAGGAGGAATGTAGTGTTTCTCAATATAAAACGCAGCAGCGTTCTGCTCGTCGCTCTGTTGATAAGCACACTTTCGGTAGGTGGGAACGCGCTTCCACAGAAAGATATGTACTGGGTGGTCGACAATGTTCAAGTACAAAGTTCAGGGACAGACGCAGCAGATACTCGTGAGCAAGCCTTCATCAGTGGACAACGAAAGGCGTTTGATAAATTGTTGAATCTCCTGCCTGTGCAACCATCAGTAAGACAACACCTCGCGCACACTAGTGACGCGGAAATTTTGGAGCTCATTTTTGATTTTTCTGTCCAAGATGAGCAATTAGCCCCCGGGCAATACCGCGCCATACTGCGCTACCGTTTTTCGAAAGAAACAGTTGCTAAGTGGCTGCAAACAAAACATGTCGTGTTGTATGCGCCTGCTGACACGGAGAACGGTCCCGACAGTACCTTAAGAGGGAGTGAAGAAAACACGCCGCCTTCCAATAAACCCGCACAGGAATTGCCTCTATCTCAGGATTCTGCGTTCAAGGAATATGTTGAGGTCCCTGTTACGCGTCTTGCAGATTGGTTTGCGATTGAAAAAAAGCTCATACAGTATCAGGACATGTATCGCATACACTCGTATTCTTCTCGTTGGATCGTTTTACAGGTCTCTCCTCAATTCCTGCAAACACGTAATACTCTGCAACAACAGGGTATGAAGTTAGAGTACGTTGACTCCATTTGGCGACTATCGTGTACAGCCGCGCATTAAACCTCAGAGAAATGTCCCTTTCGGTTTTGCCGAATCTTCTCTCGTTAAGTCGCTTGATTGGAGCGGGGGTCTTACCTTTTCTCTCTCATATTCCGCGTGTAGCGTTCTTCTTTTTCTTTCTAGTGAGTGTCTCTGACTTTTTCGATGGATGGATCGCTCGCAAGTTTGGAAATACCTCTATCGTAGGGAAATGTCTTGATCCCATCGCGGATAAATGCCTTGTCGGAAGTGTTTATATCCTACTCTTCCTCACCAACATTGTTCCCTTCTGGCTCGTCATTCTCGTTATCACGCGGGATATTGGGATTGTCTGTGGTGCCATTTATCTGTGGTTTCGTCATGAAACGCGTTCTTTCGTCGGTCCCATTCTTCTCAGCAAAGTGAACACCTTCGTACAACTGGGGTACGCTGGATTTATGCTGGGAAACGCTGCAGAGGTTTGGCATATTGCATTGCCTCACGGCATATGCGTTGTTGCCGTTTTGACCGCTGCGTCTTGGTTATCCTATCTAGAGATTTTTTGGCAAAGGCAGAAATATACGTGAATCACCTTATTTCTAGACGCTGGTTCTGGACCGCTTTTGCAAGCATCTGCATACTCTTTTTGTACACTTTTCGTGTCATTTTATTCCCTTTCGAGATCAGCTTCATCCTTGCTTATGGGCTGAGCCCTCTTATGGAAAAGTATCTTCGATATATACCATCACGTACGATCGTGGCCTTATGCATCATCGTGTGTCTGATCGTTCTCGGAGGTATTAGCCTCGCCCTTATCCTACCCAGCTTAGAAAACGAGTTTACCAAATTGGCTGTGAGAGTGCCGTCTTATATCCACTATCTTGGGTCGCTTTGCAGTCCTGCATTAGAAAAAGCCTTGGCGCTTTTCCCGGAAGATCACACATGGCAAATGCGCAAAGAATGGATATTGTCTGTTGGCCAATCAATAGGACCACTTTCGTCTATGCTTCAACCCTTACTATCGAGTGGCCTTGCTTTAGCGGAAACCGTATCCACTTGCTGCTTAATCCCCATTGTACTCTTTTATTTTCTAAGAGACTGGCCAGATGTCGTGCATTGCATAGAAAATAGCCTACCCCTATCGGCTCTTCCCCATTTTGCCGAAATACGCAAACGCGTTCGCTACTGTCTCAACCGCTATTTGCACGGTCAACTCATCATCGCGGTCATTCTTAGCGGCTATTATAGCATCGGCTTATTTGCCATAGGCATTGAATCTGCTGGAGTTCTCGGTGTCATTACGGGATTCTTGTCTTTTATTCCATTTATAGGAGCGCTCGTCCTGTGCGGCGTCACGCTTGTTATTTGTGCAGTACAGTACGCAAGCGTAGGGAAAGCTACTGCACTCATCGTTTTGTTCTTATTCGCGCAAGTTCTAGAAACGCACATACTGTATCCTCGGCTTGTTGGAAAAGAAGCGAGACTACACCCCGTGTGGGTGTTATTTGCGTTGCTGGCTGGTCTGCAACTCGGAGGACTTGTCGGCTTGATTCTTGCGCTTCCCGCTGCTTCTGTCATTAATGCTATTCTCAAGTACGCTTCCGAACGATTCCGTGTCTCTACGTTACGATTGAGGAACTCACCGGAGCCGTCCTAGATGCAGCTTATCTTCGACCTTCCCAATCGACAGGACTTTCACTGGCAAGGATTTGTCAGCGCCGCCGCTAATCAAGAA
>JAISRK010000037.1 GCA_031273665.1 Holosporales bacterium | reverse complement strand
TCTCGAGTAAAAGAATTTCGCGATTCAGGGCACGACCTTTTAAAGACGTGCGCACAACCTGCGGTTGTTTTTTGCTACGCAGAGCCGTTTCTTGCTCGTCAAGGGCGTCAGACGGTTCTTGTGCAAGAATCGTTTTTACCGCTTTTTTGATCGTAAGAGGTGTGATGCCATGTGCTGCATTATGTGCCAGCTGTTTTTCTCGGCGGCGTAGTGTTTCTTCTAACGCCTCTTTTAAAGCAGTAGGCTGTGTGTCCGCATATAGAACGACGTAGCTATCAACATTGCGTGCCGCACGACCAATCGTTTGAATCAGTGACGTCTTCGAGCGCAAAAACCCTTCTTTATCCGCGTCTAGAATGGCGACAAGGCCGCATTCTGGGATATCCAATCCTTCCCGCAATAGATTGATACCAATCAGCACATCGAATTCTTGACGTCGAAGATCTTGGATCAGCTCAACGCGTTCAAGTGTCTCAATGTCAGAATGCAAATAGCGTGCGCGTACACCGATCTCTGTCACGTACTCCGTTAATGCTTCTGCCATTTTTTTCGTGAGCGTTGTGACGAGCACACGATGCCCGTTGGTTGTTACAGTCTGAATACGCTCTAACAGGTCATCAATTTGGCCCTCGCTTGGCCGAACGATGCAAGGAGGGTCTACAAGCCCTGTTGGCCGAATAATTTGCGCAATGTACTCGCCTTGCGTGTGCTGCAACTCCCATGGTCCAGGGGTAGCGGAGACGAAAATGGTTTGAGGGCGCAAGTCGTCCCACTCTTCGAATTTCAGGGGGCGGTTATCTACACAAGAAGGAAGACGAAAGCCATATGTCGCGAGGGTCATTTTTCGCACGCGATCTCCGCGATACATACCTCCTAATTGAGGGATGGCCACATGGCTTTCATCAACAATCAGCAGAGCTTCAGGCGGCAAGTACTCAAACAACGTGGGCGGGGGTTCTCCGGGGGACCGCCCTGTCAAGTACCGCGAGTAATTCTCGATACCTTGGCAGTGACCGGTCGCTTGCAGCATCTCCAGATCCAGGTTCACACGGTCCTGCAAGCGTTGGGCTTCGATCAGTTTATTAGCGTCTTTGAACTCTCTGTAGCGCACCGTCAAGTCATGCTGTATTTCTGCGATAATCGCCGGTAAGCGTTCTGTTGTTGTGACGAAATGCTTGTTCGCGTACAGTTTTACTGTCGTCAGCGCCGTTTGTTTTTGACCTGTGAGCGCATTGATCTCCCATATCGCTTCTATTTCATCATCAAACAGAGACAGGCGCCACGTGAAGCCCTCTGCGTGGGCAGGATAAATCTCGATAGTATCTCCTAAGGCGCGGAATTGGCCGCGGCTCGGCGCGATGTCGTTACGTGTGTACTGTAGGGTCACAAGACGCTCTAACAGTTTGTTACGTGGATACGTTTGCCCTCTTTCCAAAGTCAACGTCGTTGACCGGTACGCTTCTTGATCGCCAATGCCATAAATACAGGAGACGCTGGCGACAATAATCACGTCTCGACGTTCAAGCAGAGAACGTGTCGCCGAATGTCGCATACGGTCTATGTGTTCATTGATCGTTGCTTCTTTTTCGATATACGTATCTGTGCGTGGCACGTACGCCTCTGGCTGGTAGTAATCGTAGTAAGAGACGAAATATTCCACCGCATTGTGCGGGAAAAAATCCTTCATCTCTCCATATAATTGGGCGGCGAGCGTTTTATTAGGGGCAAGAATTAATGTTGGACGATTAAGCGCTTGTATGACGTGCGCTATCGTAAAAGTTTTGCCAGAGCCCGTGACGCCCAGCAGTACTTGGTCGCGCTTTCCTTGTAAAACGCCTGCTATCAGCGCCTTGATGGCCTCTGGTTGATCCCCGGCGGGCGCAAAGGCGGACGTGAGGTGAAACATCAGAAGCCTGTCTGAAGACGGTCGATCAATTGCTGCGTGGAGGGCACAAAACCATTGTCATAATACGGATCTTCGGCGAAGCGATACGCGTTATCGCCTGCAAAAACGAGTTCTGCATCGGGGTTTCCCCCGTGAGCAACCGCCTGCAATGTTTTCTGAATACAAAAAGAACGTGGATCTGGTGGGCGCGTGGAATCCTGCTCCGATTGGCACCAACCACTGAAACGGCAAGCACTGAGGCACCCTGAACATGTGGCTTGATCGCTTTTAATGGTGAGTGCTTTTTGCGGTGTGACGAACATAAGCGTATGTTCCGGTGTTCGGAGTGGGATGGTGTATCCAGCGGCTATCCAAGCATTGATATGGGCCTTGTCAGCTGCCGAAACGTATGCAATGGAGCCGCGAGCCCCTACATGTATGGGCTCTGTGCACGTATCGGAAGACGTTTCTTGGTAAGACACTTGTCGGGACGACCGGTCTTGCAATTCACTTAAAAAGGCGTTGTTTACTGCTGAGGAGTAAAATCCCGTCGGGCTGAAAGCCGTCGTTTTCACGTCTCCTTTTGTAAGAGACAAGAGCGTTTTATACCAGGCATCCGCAGTAGGTGACTCCTGCGTCAGCAGAGAGCGTGTGCCAAATTGGAAGGCAATAGGACCGATTTCTGGATTATCAATCCAATCTGTCCATTCAGAAAGCCACCATACACCCCCTGCGACAATAATTGGGATCGTCCCTAGTCCACATTCGCGCATAACCTCACGTAGAGCAACAACACGGGGATAAGGAGGTTCTGGGACGGCGGCATCTTCGCTATGAGATAATCCATTGTGGCCTCCAGCGCGCCAAGGGTCTTCGTAAACAACACCCCCTAGAAGGGCACAAAACCGATGATATGCGCGCTTATACAGCGCCCGAAAGGCGCGTGCAGAAGAAACGATAGGGTAGTAATAAATGCCGTACTGTGTCGCGATTTCTGCGAGTTTATAAGGCATGCCGGCTCCGCAAGTGATTCCGTGAATCAGCTCTTTTGCGCGCGAAAAGATGCCATGCAAGATCTCCTCGGTACCCGCCATTTCCCATAAGACATTCATGTGGATACGGCCGCGTCCTTGGGCAGTTTCATGAGCGATTTTTGCTTGCGCGATGCCGCCTTTAATGGCTTGTAAGATCACCTCTTTATAACGTTCGGATCGCGTTGTTCCGGTAAATAATTGAGGGATAATGTGTTTCTCAGGGGTAAGGGCATCGGCATTTACCGCAGAGAAGGTGCCTACAGCTCCTGCGCGCGCCCACGCTCCACACGTTTCTCCTGTAGAGATAGAGATGCCTTTTCCTCCTTCGATAAGGGGAAGCACTTCTGCGCCAGATATCATTAAGGGTTTAAGAGATAACATCATGCCACCTTAACATGTTTTCATCGGGGGAGGAAATATGCGGTGGTGTTGGAGCAGATCGGATCGACGTCTGCGCGTACACTCATTTGCCATTTTGCACCAAGTGACAAGAGTAGGCGCTGAGTAAACAAAGCCCTCTCAACCACGCTCCGCTACGGGCGCTGTTAGCCCCTGTGATTTGCAGACGTCAGGAGCGACGCGAAGACCTCCGGAGTGAAGGCCGA
>JAISRK010000073.1 GCA_031273665.1 Holosporales bacterium | reverse complement strand
AGGCGCATCAGAGCCTTCAAGACCTCGGCCACTCGTACGGCCATGCGATTGGCCAGCTCCTGAACGCTGATGACCTCTGGAATCACCACATCACGGACCTGACGAACCGGCTCGACATTTTGAGTTTGTTGCAATCGATTCTTGCGTCGTGCACGCCACAAAGAGGTTTGCGAACGCAGGCGTTCTTCTCGGTCATTAAGAACAGCACTCACGGAAATCTTCGTGCGGCGCTTGTCTGGTTCTAAACGCACCGAACGCTTAAAAGGCGAAAGAGATTTTTTGTCCTTGCGGTCTTCATTTTCGTCACTAAACCCTTTTGACGTTTCAAAGCGATGGCTAGGTTTTGCCGGGAAAGGGGCCGGTTGCAAAGGAAGAGGCGGTATACCAGCAAGAGCTTCTACGTCTTCGGATGCCCCTTTGTCATTTGACTCCGGCACAGCCGACTGCGTGTCGTCTGGAACATCTTCCTGGCGGTTTTTTTCGGAAAGTGTATAGAGTTCAGCTCCTTTATTCTTGCGTTCTTCAAGAACATCGGCGTCGCGTATCGCTTCTTTGACGACACGTAAACGCATTTCCCATTCTTGATCGGTTAACCCCAGAGGACGCGTCGTCTCTTCAGCAACAAACGCCTCTTCCGGAGGAGACGGCACGTTAGTTGGTAGAACGCGTTTGCGTTTTACCTCGACAGCAACCGTTTTAGAGCGCCCATGCGAAAAGCTTTGGCGCACCTGGCCAATATCAAGCGTCCTGCGGCCTCCGCCCAAGGAGCGTGATAGGACAATTGTTTTTTTGGGCGGTGTTTCTGCCATGCTCTATTTGTTACCCCTCGCACGCATCCGTCTTATCAAACCAGTGAGCGCGTGCTGCCATGATAACACGTTCGGCTTCTTTTGGCATAAACTCGTACTCTGCGAGCGCTTCTACGAGTTCGTCTTTTGAAAAGTCGCCAAGATCATCCAATGTTTTTACCTTGTGCTTTTCGGCAAGAGTTAAAAGCATGTCAAGCGCCAACCCTTCGATTTCTAGAAGCTCTGGTGTAACACCAAGTTGCAAAAGCTGGTTTTGCAGCTCTTTCGTCCGTTTCTCAACATATTCTTTCGCTCGATTTTGCAGTTCCTGCGCAACGTCCGCATCCAATCCTTCAACAGAGGAAATTTCCTCAACTGAGGTCATAGCGAGATCTTCAGGGGAGTGAAATCCTTCTGAGACAAGCAGATGGGCAACCATTTCATCACAATCCAACGCCTCTACAAAGAGCGCAGATTGCTGTTGATAGGTTTCTTTGCGTCTTTCGGAGTCTTCTTTCTCCGTTTTGATATCAACGGCCCATCCTGTGAGCTGAGAGGCCAAACGGACGTTTTGTCCCCGTCGTCCGATGGCGAGGCTGAGCTGATCGTCTGGAACGACTACCTCTACACGATGCGATTCTTCGTCCAACACAAGCCGTGTCACTTCAGCAGGCGCTAACGCATTGACGATAAACGTTGCGGGATCATCTGACCAAGGAATGATGTCTACTTTCTCTCCTTGAAGTTCTTGAACAACCGCTTGTACACGACTTCCGCGTATACCAACACAGGCACCGACCGGATCAATGTTGGGGTCACGTGCGAAAACAGCCATTTTAGCACGGCTTCCAGGATCGCGTGCGACCGCTTTGATGTCGATAACGGACTCGTAGACTTCCGGGACCTCTTGAGTGAAAAGGCGCGCCATAAACTGCGGATGTACGCGGGAAAGGAAAATTTGCGGTCCGCGCTCTTCGCGTCGCACTTCGACGATGTAGGCACGCACGCGGTCTCCGACATGAAAAACCTCTCGTGGTAAGAGCTGATCGCGTTTAATCACCGCTTCAGTACGACCAAGGTCCAAAGTAACAGAGCTAAACTCCGCTCTTTTTACCGCGCCACTGATAATCTCGCCTACACGATCTTTAAATTCTTCATACTGCTTCTCGCGTTCTGCGTTCCGCATATGTTGCATAATCGCCGGCCATGCGACTTGCGCTTCCCCGCGCCCGAGATCGAATAAAGGCAATTCCTCAGATAACTCGCTGCCCGTTTCTGCGGCTGCGTCGCGCTCTTTGGCTTCTTCTAGCGTGATCTGCGTATAAGGATCTTCAACAACATCAACAACCGTTGTCCATCTGGCTAATCTGACATCTCCCGTCTTTCGGTCGATAGACACCCTGATGTCGTAATTTTGTCCGTAACGCGTTCGACCGACTTTCTGGAGCGCATTTTCCATCGCCTCAAAAACATCCTCACGCGAGAGTCCTTTTTCTCGTGCAACGACATCTGCAACCTGCAAAAGATCCGCCCCATAAAGGCGTGCATTTGTCATCGATATCCCTTTCCTTTTTTCCGTACCGGCTGTTTTAAGTGCGCTTTGAGAATTTCAGACCAAGGCAGCCAAAGGTCCTCTTCTTTGCCAGACCTATCAACGCGCAAGCAAATGGCCATCTCTTCTTCTCTTTGCTGCGTTTCGAGCAGCAGCCCTGTAAAATATTTTTGTCCGTCGAGCGGATTGGCCATCGTAATCGTCACGTGTGACCCACAAAAACGCACATAATCCTGCCATTTTACAAGCGGCCTTTCTATCCCCGGAGAACTAACTTCCAGAAGATACGACGTTTGTATAAGATCGGCAACATCCAACAAAAGCGAAGCAGTACGATGCGCCCTCGTACAATCCTCTATTCCGACAGGAGATTCATCTACACGCTCTATAAGAATCTGTACACGCCACCGCGGAGCGACCATAACGCACACGACACGATATCCCAAATCCAGCAAAGACGGACCAACAGTATCCTCAATGTATTGAGAAAGATCCTCTTGCTGATTCACCCGTGCGCGCCCTGTCTTATTGACGATCATACAATACAAAAAGTGCCGCAACAAGCAGAAAGATTGGACAATTTGCTTATGTGGAGGATAGAGATAGTGGCGTCCCGTGTCTCAGACACCCCCCCTGAGGCCATTTTCGTCAATGATGGCGATTACGACAAGATAGGCCTTCTTGCGCTTTAAAGGAGAGCTTGTTAGCGTTAGGCGAGAAGGGTCAGAGGGTTATGGGAGAAAGTGAGAAGACAGTGGGGCTCTCTGTTGCATATATCACGTGTCCTCGCTTGGCCATGGCTCAAGTCCTTGGGCGCCAACTTGTGCAGGAGCGCCTTGCAGCGTGTGTGAACATTATCGGGCCTATCTCATCTATTTACAAAGATACAGCGTTAGTAGAAAAACAAGAATATGTTCTCCTTGCGAAAACTCGTTCTGATCGCATAGAGAGCCTGACACAGCGCGTTTCACAGCTTCACGAGTATGAAACACCCGCCATTCTAGCTTGGAATGTTGGGGGGAACGAGCGTTTCCTTGACTGGGTAACGCATTCCCTCAGCACAAAACAAATTACTTAAGACCCTTCTAGCAGCTGCCCGGCCCCCTCTGGCAAAGAGGCGAAGTTGTCAACAGAGAAACGTGTCGGGATTGTAATCGTATATCTTGAATGTGTCGATGCTCCATCTGGATGGCCAGTAAGAAGCCTGTATGTGCAAAAAGATCGACAGTGAAACCCCTGTTTGTTATAAGGTGGGGCGTGTTGTTGGGGCGCTTAGCTCAGTTGGTAGAGCAGCTGACTCTTAATCAGCGGGTCAAAGGTTCGAATCCTTTAGCGCCCACCACAGTAGAAACTATCCGCCGCCGTAGCTCAGGGGTAGAGCACACCCTTGGTAAGGGTGAGGTCGTGAGTTCGAAGCTCACCGGCGGCACCATTCCCTGTGTTTGTTTACTTTAAAAACATTCTTAGGGGTCGTCTCGCACTCAGCAAAATGCATTTTGCCGCAGGTAGAGTACGGGTATTTTGATAATCTCTTAAGATCCCCTTCGTCCTCTCCTCACAAATTCTCACAAAAAAGTGGTTTTTTCATCCCTTCTCATCGCTGGACAGGATCTACTCTGCCCTATCGTTTGATGGAATGGGCATATCCTCTTCAGGGTTGCCACATACTTTCTGCCAATACAAGCATCGGAATGTTTCGTAGTAATCAGGAGATTGCTCTCGAATGGCGTGCTCAGTTTCTAAAACTCCCGACCGTGTACTGATTATAGATGCTCCTTGACGTACCAGATAAGATCCTCGGCGGACGTACGGTGGGCCGGCACGCCCCACTGGGTCATAGACCCCCTCTACGATATCTCCAAAAAGGTCTCGTGGGTTACTTGGCCCCCAAAGTGGTAGCATCATATAAAATCCGGGAGTGACGCCAAAATGCCCAAGTAATTTCCCTACGGTCATTGGCTCAACGGTCAATCCCATATCGGTTGCGACATCAATCAACACAAAGAGGCCGAAAGTGACGTTAATGACACCGCGCAAAAAGGTCCGTACCACTTTCTCTCCATCTCCCGATATCGCATAACACGTACAGAATATGGGCGTGCTGAGCACATCTAAAACGTTCTTGATACCCCTCGCCATCGGATTGGGCGTGACTTTGGTATAGATAAATGAGATAGGCATTAACAAAAAATCAT
>JAISRK010000050.1 GCA_031273665.1 Holosporales bacterium | reverse complement strand
AACCAATAGATGTAACCATAGCGCCAGCATTGGATGATGCGCCGTGGCGTCTAGGAACGAAAAAGAAAAGTCTGGCAGTACATTATCCGGTTGAAGCGGATCGTTATATGCATGGGGACCCATCTTTTCTTGATAGTCCCAACGCAAGAGAACTTATTGACTTTCAAGAAGAAATGAACCTGTGCGCAAGTATGAGTGATGCGTTCCAAGAAATGTACAGAAAAATACGGTCTCAGGTAGTAATCTTTGTCACTCATGACACAACAGAATTGATTATTAGCAACGCACTCGTACGGGGAAGAGTGGGGCTCCCTCCCACTGATTGTGCTCTCTTCAACGTCATTGAAATTGCATCATGCTTGCGTGTTCATAATGCCCTTCCAGTACCGGAAGGGGTTGAACAAATGTCAAAATCACCGAGGCGACAAGAATCACCGCCCTCGTCACCGTGGCTTTCTCGGAAAAAACGAGGGAACATGCCGCAGCTAGTACTTCTTCCAAGAGCACGTTCTGCGGACATCCCTTACAGCACGGATTTTGTCGTGGAAATAAGGCGCCCGTAATGATTGCGTGTCCGTAGAGCAGACTTAAGTTCTTTTTCTTCCGGCAAAATCGAGTATATTCTCGCCCATGAGTGCAGTATTGTCTCTTTCGCCGATTAAAATAGGGCGGCACGTTGTCCCGCCTGTTTTCGTAGCCCCTATGGCAGGTATTACGGATGTTCCTTTTCGAGAGACGGTCGGAGATTTTGGCCCCATTCCCGTCATTGCCGAAATGGTTGCCTCAGAGGCGTGTATCCGGAAAAATCCGAAGACACTGCACATGCTAAAGTTTTATAAAGGAGAGTCCCCTAAAATCGTACAACTAGTAGGGAACACACCAGAACATATGGCAGAGGCAGCAAGAATCAGCGCCGATTATGGGGCAGACATCCTCAATATCAACATGGGATGCCCTGTGAAAAAAATCGTTCATGGCGAGTCGGGAGCTGCACTTATGCGCAACAGCCGTCTTGCCGAGCAAATTTTTCAAGCAACTGTGCGGGCCACCTCACTTCCTGTTACGGTAAAGATGCGCCTCGGGTGGGACATGCAACAAAAAAACGCACCGACAATCGCGCAAATAGCAGAGCAGACAGGCCTTGCCCTTATCGTCGTTCACGGTCGCACACGTGCGCAATTCTACGCCGGCACCGCCGATTGGGCCGCTGTCAGAGACGTTAAAAAATCTGTCCGTATCCCCATTCTCGTCAACGGCGACATCGAAGACGTGGATACCGCTGTGGCAGCTCTTAACGCGTCGGAAGCCGACGGTCTTATGATGGGGCGTGCTTCTTTAGGAGCCCCTTGGGCACCAAATCAAATAGCTTCTTTTTTAGAAACAGGAATTCGCCCAACGCCATGTGTGCTTAAAAAACGTAAACACACGGCTATCAGGCACCTTAATCGTATGATAGAGTTTTACGGTGAGAAGAAAGCCATCTTCCTCTCACGAAAGCACATGTGTTGGTATAGTAAGGGCTTGAAAGGGGCAGCAGCCTTTCGTACGCGGATTAACACAACGTGTTTGATAGCAGAAATACAAAAATCTATTGAGGAAGTGTATGACGAACAGGGTTAGAGGCGGTCCTTCTTTTAGCGTGCATACAGGCGCTTTACAGGTACTGGAAGAAGCCTTAAGGGTTTATTTTAACGCTCACACAGATGGAAACATACCAACAGGCTTGCACAAACGCGTAATTCAAGAAGTAGAAGAATGCCTTTTGCAGCAAACGCTGGCATTTACGAGAAACAACCAGGTTCGTGCGGCACACATACTGGGCATTAGCCGTAATACGCTCAGAAAAAAGCTGGCGGAAATAGGGGCGGAACGCTGACAATTTCTCGATGAGAACACTGTGATAAACATAGAAATTCCGCGTTATACTTCTGATGATTTTGCTTTAATGCATAAGGCAGGAGCTCTCGCCGCGCATGTGCTGGACTTTGTTACACCGCATGTTGTTCCTGGCGTTACGACACAAGCTTTGAATGATTTATGTCATGCAGAAATCATCCGCTACGGAGGGCAATCTGCAATCCTTAACTACAAAGGGTTTCCTCAATCCACCTGTATCTCCTTGAACCATGTTGTATGTCACGGCATCCCTTCTGACAGAAAACTCAAAGACGGCGATATCTTGAACATTGATGTAACTGTCGTTTTAGATGGCTGGTTCGGAGACACCAGCCGCATGTTTTATGCAGGCACGCCTTCTCTTAAAGCACAAAAGCTCACCGAGACAACGTATCACGCATTGATGCAAGCGATTGACCTCGTTCGGCCAGGGATTACATTGGGAGACATCGGAGCATGTATCCAACAGATGGCAGAAGCCACCGGATATTCCATCGTACGAGATTTCTGTGGACACGGTATTGGCCGTATTTTTCACGATGAACCGATGGTGATCCATTACGGCAAAAAAGGAACAGGGGTTACTTTAGAGCCTGGCATGATTTTCACAATTGAACCCATGATCAACACCGGTAGGCCAGAGATCAAAATCTTAAAAGACGGCTGGACAGCTGTGACACGAGACCGAAGTTTGTCCGCTCAGTTCGAACACACGATCGGTGTGACAGAAACATCCGCAACGATATTTACGCTGTCGAGCAAAGGATATACATGTCCCCCGTACAAAAGGATCGAAACGTGCGTAGGGAGCCAAGCCTAACCCCTCCTCATTATTGGGAGCATCGTGAGCGCTTGCGACAGCGCTTCGATGCAGAAGCACGTGTGACAACGTATGAGCTGCTAGAGTTGTTGCTTTTCTTGGCGCGTCCTCGTTGTGACACGAAACCCGTTGCCAAAGCGTTATTAGAAACCTTCGAGAGTCTCAACGGCGTCCTAGCAGCACCCAAAGACCGCCTCAAAGAAATTCCTGGTATCGGTGACATGTCTGTCCACGTCCTGAAACTTGTTCTGGCCATTATGAACATCGTATTGTCCGAAAGAATTGTTAAGCGTCCTGTCCTCGCCGCTTGGCAGCAGGTCATTGAGTATTTGCAAACAAATATGGGATATCTTCCCGAAGAACATTTCCGCATTTTATTTCTCGACAATAAGAATCATCTTATTGCGAATGAATTGCAGCAAAAGGGAACGATTAACCAATCGCCACTTTATCCTCGAGAAGTCATGCGACGTGCCCTTGAATTAGGCGCAGCTGCTATCATCCTGGTTCATAACCACCCGAGCGGAGATCCAACACCATCGCCCGAAGATGTTCAAGCCACGCGCTCTATACGCGATTTAGGCGAAAAACTGAGCGTGACCATCCACGATCATATTGTTATCGGAAAACATACACACCGTTCCATGCGCTCTATGGGACTTATTTAAAGGGAGCTCACCTCTCTATTCAAAGTGAAACGTTTATTTGACTAAACGGGAAAATTCTACATTTCTTCGATGCCTGCATTCCTCTTCTCTTGATTTTATCCACAGGCTATTCTATAAGGGAGCGTTGTGGTTAAGAGACGGGAACATGGCTAATCATCAGTCTGCATTGAAACGAATCCGCCAGAATGTGAAGAGCGCCATAAGGAATAAAGGCAATATCAGTCGTGTTCGCACTTTTTTGCGTAAATTTGAAGAAACGATTGCTTCTGGAAAGAAGGAAGCAATAGAAGAAGCCTTTCGGCGTGTACAATCCGAAATGCAACGTGGCGCCCGTAAGGGTGTGTTACACGTCAATACCGCGCGTCGCAAGATTGCGCAATTACACGCCCGTGTGAAAGCACTAGACTCCCGATCCTAATGAATCGATGAGTTGTTTTGCTTTTGCTCGGGGAATAGTTGTTTTTTTATATTTTTAAATGGGGGCTATCATGGAGAAGGCTACTTCGATTACCTTTTCTGATATTTCTTCTGGAGAGGCTCTTGATCAACAATGGGCCCTCGTCGTCCGGCATTTCCAGCAAGAGCACGGCGACGCGGTTGTGCGTAGCTGGATTCAGCCCTTGTCTTTCTGTTCTTTGTCCGCCGGCGTTGTCCTTTTATCTGCGCCCACTCCCTTTCTACGCGATTGGGTAGTCAACAATTACGTACATCGTTTAACAGCGATTTGGCAGAGTATAAACCCAGCGGTGCAAAGCATCGTCATTAACTCCACTAAAGCATTTGTTCCCGTACAGACGCCTCAAAATAATACAGAAGAACCCACGGAAGCGCTTTCGAGTAGGTGGGATTGTTGTTCCAGCTTTGACCCCAAACTGACGTTCGAAAACTTCATCGTTGGGAAACCAAATGAACTGGCATATGCAGCGGCACGTCGTGTCGCAGATGTCGCAACCGTAGCCCTCAATCCTTTATTCCTCTACGGCGGTGTAGGACTGGGAAAGACGCACCTTATGCACGCCATTGCCTGGACGATTCGCAAAACCCAATCGCGTCGGGTCATTTATATGTCAGCCGAGAAATTCATGTATCAATTCGTACGCGCCGTTCGATTTAAAGACACGATGGCGTTTAAAGAGCAGTTTCGCTCTGTTGACGTCTTAATGATCGACGACATCCAATTCATCTGCGATAAAGACTCTACTCAAGAGGAATTTTTTCATACGTTTAATACGCTCGTGGAAAATAATCGGCAGGTTATCGTTTCCGCTGATAAGTCCCCTTCTGATTTAGAGGGCATGGAAGAGCGCGTGCGCTCACGCCTTGGATGGGGGCTTGTTGCCGACATTCATCCGACAACGTACGAGTTGCGTCTGAGCATTTTACAATCCAAAGCGCAGCACA
>JAISRK010000024.1 GCA_031273665.1 Holosporales bacterium | reverse complement strand
TGAGGAATAGCAGATTATTTCGCTGAAACGGTTTGTTGGAAGGGGAACGCAATGCAACTTGCGGTTGTGCTTTACGCTACACCTGGAAACTCTGGCTCTAAGCACTCCCGAGGCGCTGGGGGGGTCCTACCGCTGTTTAATGTGCCTGCGGACCCTAAAGAATCTCAACTTAAAGCTGAGCTTATTCCAACAGTTATTTTTTTAAAGACATGCCTCTGCATAGCAGCATCAAGAACCATCCATAAAGAATAATGGGCCACTCCACTGTATCAGTTTATTGGACAGGGGATATTATACAACTTGTGGTTGTGTCCTGGGTGATAGGCCGTAGTCGTTTGGAAGGTTCGGTTGTGAGTTCTTCGGCGATATCAATAGGTTAAGCCGACATCTTAACAACTCTCTTGTGCGCTGAGCGCTTCAAAACAACGCACCTTAAGGTTGCATTTATCTCAACAGTGGTTTGCTCTAATGTACTCAATTATGGCGCACTCACGCACTGATCTAAGGGAAGGTAAAGCGCTAAAAATGCAACTACAGGTTGTATATTCAGCCGTGGGTTTTTAAGGCACGCCCCCTGTACAGCAAAACATCAAAAGCCATCCATAAAGAATGATGGGGGTCACTCATTGCGACAGTTTATTGGAAGGGGAAACGTCACACAACCTGTAGTTGCGCTCTAGGTTATACACCATGATCTTTTGGCGAATTCTGTGCAGGGATATACATAGGCCACACGGCTTGAATTCTCAAATGGCCCGCTGAAAAAAGACTAACCGAAGAAAAGTAGGATTGAATATCCTTTATGTCCGGACCTAGAACAATACAACCCAAAGTTGCTTTTCTCTCTATATAGTCGCTTCCTCCCTTCTCTAATTCCTTAACCAATCCTCAAGGACCATCGGTAAAAAGGGGTAAGGTAGAAGAAAAGGGGATAACCGCTCACAAAAACACCCAACGCCACTTCATCTTCTCGAGAAACGCTCGAGCATGGAGAGACCTTTAGAAAGAGAGAAGAGTCGAAGAAAGAGGAGAATTGAAAAGAGAGGGGAGGAAAATAAGGGAAGATACAGAAAAGCTGAATAAGTCAGAAAGAACCACAAAAACCCCAAAGGAAAGAGGGAAGACCTCTCTCCTTTTTGGTGACGTTGCTCTTATTTTGCTTTCGATTCTTCAGCGACGGGCGTTCCGTCTTCGTTGAAACGCTCTACTTTCTTCTGACTCTCGAGTTTTTTCACAAGCTTCAAGGCCTCTTCTTGAAAGAGAAGGGACTGCAGCGCTTGTTGTATCTCTTCAAGCTTTGGGGGAACAGCATCTCGCGCGTCCGTTACTTTGATGACGTGATACCCCATGTCCGTCTTAATAGGTGTTTTTGTGAACTCGCCCTGTTTTAATTTGCCGAGCTCATCGCTGAACTGCGGAGGAAGCATGCTTTTCATCACATACCCCTCATCTCCACTTTTTTCTCTAGAAGGTGCAATGCTTTTATCTCTTGCCAAAGCATCAAAATTCCCTCCCCTTTCTAGGTCTGTGATGACCGCTTTAGCCGTTGCTTCGTCTTTGACAAGAATGTGGAACAGATGGTGTTCGAGCTCTTTAGGAAATTCTGTCACAAACCTTTTGTAACGTGCTTCGAGGGCGGCTTTCGTCAGCTTCACTTGCACTTCTTGCATCAGGAAGAAACGCGACAACAGCTCTGACTTATTCGCCTCTAACGCTTTCTGAAACGTGGGATCTTTCTCAATGCCTGCTTTTTTAGCGGCTTCTGTGAGTAAATACGAGCGCACTAGGCGATCAAGCACCGCCTTAAAAATTTTATCCTCAGACATTTGTTGGCGTGTTGCGGCAGGCAGGTCTTGTACGGTCCTCAGCACCTCTGATCTGCGGATCACTTTTGACGCGCCAATCTTTGCGACGATCGGATCTCCAATGACTTTTTTGTTGGCGGGTTTTTCTTCCTTTGTTCCCGCCTTTTCCTTGGCCTCTGCTAATGGCTGCTCCGTTGCGCTGGCATAAGAGCTAATTACGCCTAAGGAAGCGCTCAGTACAATAGAAGTAAATACACGACACACGTCAATCATCGGAAACTCCTCATTCTTTGCATAAACACCTTATAGCTTTCTTTTCTATAAAGACGGCAGAGGGCAGTGTAGAAGATTCTTCTACAACGGGCAACCGAAAAATAACATGCCTTTCCTATGTTCCACAGGGTCTCTCCTGTGCACAACGCATGATCCTGATGTAAGTACGGACAGAGGGGTCAGAATTGCCGCGTTCCCCAGTCGTAATGGGCTGTTTGTCCCTCCTTTTCTACCGCCTTTTTGTGCTCAGAAACGTTTAAAAAACAATGCATTGACTCGTGACGCACCCAATCCCCGTCGGAGTTGGCATACTATTTGCTCCTCTTCATACAAAAATGGCCTTCGGTCAGTAAACAACGGAAAGTGTTCTCATGGCAGGCGGAGATATTCCTTTTCTCCCTGGATCCTTACGGGGCAGTGGCGCGCAAACAGCAACGAAGAAAAAAGAGGCCGCCTCTAGGTTTAGCGAGTTTTTAACGCTACCGATGGCGGAGGACAATGTAGCTCCTGGTCGTGGTAAGGCAAAAATAATCCCCGCTTCCGAGCAAAAAAATCCACTTAATATCGGGTCCGAGACCGTACTAAAGCTGTTAATTGCGCAATTGACTCACCAAAATCCTTTTGATCCGACAGATAGCACTGCGTTCGTAGACCAAATGGCGATGTTTTCCAACATACAGCAATCCACTGAAATGAACGCTAACCTAAAAAAGCTTCTAGAGTATTCCGCCTTAAATGAAAAAGTATCTGCAGCACAGTTTGTTGGCAAAACGATTGAAGCCCAAGGACAATGGTTTGAAGCCGGAGGAGAGGAACTTTTTGAACTTTCTTTCGATGCGCCAGAGCGATTGACTGGTGCGACGGTGCGTATATTCGATCGGGCGGGTAATGTTGTACGAGAATGCGCCGCGGTTGCAGAGCCTGTCTTTGACGACGAACACAATGTTGTTGGAGTAGAGCCGCGTATTCCAGCGCCTGGACGGCATAAGATTACCTTTTCGTGGCTACCGGAGGGGAAGCCCTATATGCCTGGTGTGTTCGATAGACGCAACAACGATGGAGAGATTGTCGAACCGGGCATCTATCGCTTTGTAGTGGTCGGAACAACGCAGCAAGGGGAGGAGGTTTCTCATTTGCTGCCAACACATGTTCGCTCAAAAGTGACAGAGATGGTGCAAGAAAATGGCAGAATGCTCGCCCTTTTAGGGAACATTCCAGTTGTCGTCAATAAAATCGAGTCTTTCTCTGAATCTATTTTCGTCCCAGCACCACAGGCTCCGGCTCTTGTGGATCAGGGGACTGATGCGGGAACAGAGACGGTGGAACCAACGGCTCCTGTGTCCCCTAAGGAAGAGGAAGATCCAGGAGAAACGACTTCTGAGCCTCAGCCACCCGCGGCGGGAGAGGAAGAGGAAGTGGCGACCGGTGACTCAGAAGCGGAGCCGGAGGTTCCTCAGATTCCCGCGCCTGAAGCGCCGCCTCCTGGAGATGGTGCATAAGCCTGTCAAGAACGCTCCTGAAGGGGATTCAGACAGCTGAGACTTTGCTCCTCCTTATTTCTGTTGGAGGTGTCACTAATACAAACGGATCGTATTGCTCATTCAGCTATTCCAAAGAGTGCGCCTGAGAAGGTCTGTCGGTGCTTATAGTGGGCAGTGTTGCGAGCAAGCGGATCAAACGCCCACTTCTTTCCGCGCGCAGACGTACAATCTCTCGTTCCTTTCTTATGGGAAATGCATTATATTTCTGCGCAAGACAGAGGGAGCGCACCATGATTAAAAGCCCAGGCAAACGCCACTGGCAGGCTTTCATTTTACTGGTTTTTCTTATCAACGGTTGGGGGCATGCGGTCACTCCTCCCCTAAAGACACTTGTTACCCCCAAACTGAGTGCTCCGTGCGTGTATTTGGTGGACTTTGCCACGGGAACGGTCTTATTCGAGAAGGAAGCAACGACGCCTATTACCCCTTCTTCTATGACGAAATTGGCGACGCTCTACGAGTTATTTGCTGCCTTACAAGATGAACGATTAATCCTGGCAGACATGCTGCCTGTGAGCGAAAAAGCCTGGAATGCCCGCGGTTCGCGCAGCTTCTTGAAAGTGGGGGATCACATTAGTGTCGAAGACCTGATTCGCTGTATTATTGTGCATTCTGGCAATGATGCATGCATCGTTGTAGCAGAGGCCCTCTGCGGGTCTGAGTCTCTTTTCGCAGACACCATCACCGCAAGGGTGCAGAGTTTTGGGGCGCAGACAACCGCCTTTAAGAATGCGACAGGATGGCCTGATAAGGGGCACTATTCTAGTGCCGCCGATCTCGCGCTTATTGCACAACACTTAATTGCCGATTTCCCGCAGTATTATCACTATTTTTGCGAAAAAGAGTTTGTGGCAAATGGCATTCTTCAGCACAATCGCAATACCCTGTTGTGGCGCGATATCGGTGTCGATGGATTGAAGACAGGCCGAACGGATGCCGGGGGATATGGCATCGTCGTTTCCGCTATTCAAAAAGGACAACGTCTCATCGGCGTTGTGAATGGATGCAAAAGCGACAAGGAACGCGTGCAGAATGTGGAAGAATTACTACACTGGGGATTTAGCGCGTTTGCGTTCTATCAATTGGCGGATAAAAATGAGCCTATTTCTTCTGCAGAAGTGTGGCTTGGAGAAGTCCCTAATGTAGACCTTGTGACAGACCAAAATGTAAGTTTTGTTGTGCCACGGCACCAAATGCGCGATATCAAGGTCGAAGTAATTTATAACGGACCGTTGGAGACGCCTATCAAGCAAGGGGACCGTATCGCGGTCTTACGTGTCTCTATCCCGGAAAGAGAACCTGTAGAATATCCCTTGTTCGCCGGCACTTCTGTGAAATCCGTCAACCCCTTCAAGCGCATTCAAGCAGCGATTACGTACCTGTTGTTTGGTACACACTCTTTATGAACTGTGCGGCACGTGGGCAATTTATTACTTTTGAAGGGGGGGAAGGCACTGGAAAATCTACTCAAATTCAACGGGCAGCGGCGTATCTGCGGGCGCAAAATATTCCTGTTGAAGTAGTGCGGGAGCCGGGCGGGACGCCTGAGGGAGAAGTCCTCCGCGATTTGTGGAAAAATCCTCCGTGCGCGACATTGTGGGATCCTCCAACCGAAGCTTTTCTCTTGTTTACAGCACGACGCATTTTGTTATGCCGTGTGATCTGGCCGTGTATCCAACAAGGTACGTGGGTGTTATGCGATCGCTTTTACGATTCTACATTGGTGTATCAAGGGATGCTGGGCGGCGCGGATATCGAAAAGCTGATGCAGCTCAAATACCTGACGATGGGCGATTTTGAACCCGATCTCACTCTTCTTTTTGATGTTCCAACATCTACGGCGCTTCAGCGGTTGGCACAGCGTAAAGATGCGCGGCACGATGGGGTTGTGCGTTACGACACAATGGCGCGCGAGCAGCATGAGAAAGTGCGGCAGGCCTACCTTCGGCTGGCAGAGATTTTTTCCTTTCGTGTCCGTCTCGTTAAGGCTCGGGCATCGGCAGATGCCGTGGCGCAAGCGGTACAAGCTATTTTAGCTACGCACAAAGAGGCCTTATGCGCTTTGTGACCCTCCTTGGACACGAAGAACAAGAACAGCGCCTTGCACGCGCGTTAGAGCACAATGCGTTAGCCTCGTCCTTATTGATTGCAGGCCCGGCCGGTATTGGTAAGACGTTGTTTGCGAAGAAGCTGGCTTGTGCCCTTCTTTCTTATGACGGTACGTCGCCTACCAATGCAAAAACGCTGACGTCTTTATGTTCTCCTGCGGTGGCACAGCGTATTTGTGAGGGAACTCATCCTGATCTGGTGATCAGTACCCCCAGTTCAGAAGAGTCTGCCATCGACCAAATGCGTCATGTTTTAGCAAAAATATACATAAAACCCGCCATGGCGCGCTTTAAAGTAGTGATTTTTGAAGAAGCCGAGACCCTCAATAGAAATGCAGCGAATGCGCTCTTAAAAACGCTCGAAGAACCTCCTGTGGACACATTTATGGTCTTAACCTCTTCATATGCGGAATCATTACTGCCCACGATACGTTCGCGTTGCTTGCGTGTTGGACTCGGTCCTCTTTCTCCGACCGTCATGACAACGGTTCTGAAGAAGCTGCAAATTACACTTCCTGCAGCGTTGCTCTCTTTGTGCGATGGATCGCCAGGAACTGCCCTTATGCTTCACAGCCGAGCGGAGACGCATGCACGATTTTTGAAAGCTCTAGAAGACAATTCCCTCACTACCGCCAAAATATTTGCGGAAGAAGAGGACGTATGGCCGCTGTTTTCTTGGTTTGCTTGCCATGCTCTTCATCAAGCGACATGTGCGGAAACCGTTGAAACCGCAGAAGTGCCCGTCTTGCGCGCCCACGCTGCGGCCCTTTGGCCAGAAGTTATCCGCAAAATCGTACAGGCAGACCGTTTGAATTTGGATAAAAAGTCCGTCATACTGTGGTTCTTCTGCTCTTTACGGGAGTCTCTGCGTCGAAGGGCTTACGCATGAAGCCGGAACCGTTTTACGTCACAACGCCTATTTATTACGTCAATGCACTACCTCATATCGGCAGTGCGTATACCAGTATTGCGGCGGATGTTGTCGCGCGGTTTTACCGTCAAGAAGGCAGAGAGGTGAAGTTCCTGACCGGTACCGACGAGCATGGGCAGAAAGTCGCCCAAAGTGCGGAGCGCATGGGAAAACTCCCGCAAGCCTTTTGCGACGATATGTCCGCGCATTTTCAAGCTCTGACGTCGTTACTGAATCTCTCCCCTACCGATTACATTCGTACGACAGAAGAAAGGCATAAAAAGGCGGCGCAGGCTCTGTGGATGCGACTACGAGCACGTGATCAAATTTATCTGGGAACGTACGTAGGGTGGTACGATGTGCGCGAAGAGGCATTTTATCGCGAGGAGGAGCTAGTAGACAGTAAGTCTCCCGCAGGCAACCCCGTAGAGTGGCTGGAAGAACCGAGTTATTTTTTCCGTCTGTCAGCGTGGCAGCAGCCTCTATTACACCTATACCGCGATCATCCAGATTTCATTGGACCCTCGTATCGACGAAAAGAGGTCCTGCGCTTTGTTGAAAGCGGACTTAAGGATTTCTCCGTATCGCGTAGTCGGTTGAGTTGGGGGATTCCTGTACCTGATGACGCCGCGCATGTCATGTACGTTTGGATCGATGCGTTGACTAACTACCTGACATCGCTGGGCTTTCCGGAGGGTTCTAAAGAGTTAGACCGTTTTTGGCCGACTTGTCTGCATCTGGTCGGAAAAGAAATTATTCGGTTTCACGCAGTGTACTGGCCCGCGTTGCTAATGGCCGCAGATCTCCCGCTCCCCCGCCAGATTTTCGCGCATGGATGGCTGACGGTTGATGGGCAGAAAATGTCGAAGTCTGTGGGCAATGTTGTGGATCCCCAAACATTGGTTCCCACGTATGGCGCAGACGTTGTACGCTACTTCCTGATGCGAGAGATCTCATTTGGTGAAGATGGCGATTTTTCTGAGCTCGCTTTGAAACGGCGGTTGAATGCGGATCTTGCAAATGACTTGGGCAATCTTGTGCAACGAGTGTTGACGTTTGTCCACAAACATTTTGCGACTCAGCCTTTTTTAACACGCGATTTTTCTTCAGAAGACCAGGCCTTTTTGAATCTATTCTCTTCTATTTTAACCCAGACACGTCAGCATATGGGGAAGACCGCTCTGCATCGCGCGCTTGAGACGATATGGGAGGGGATTGTTGCTGCGAATCGTTATGTAGACGCCCAAAAGCCCTGGGTACTAGTGAAAACAGATCAGAAACGGCTCAAAGTTGTGCTGACGGCTCTTTTGGAGAGTTTGCGCAAAATAGGGCTGCTGTTGTGGCCATTTATCCCAGATTCAGCGAATAAAATTCTGAGTATGCTTGCCGTGGCGCCAACAAAACGCACTTTTGCCCATTTTGATGAACCCTATGCGCCCACAGGGCCTCTCCCTCCTGTAGAAATTCTTTTTGCAAAGGTGTGCGAGAGTGC
>JAISRK010000047.1 GCA_031273665.1 Holosporales bacterium | reverse complement strand
CTCGACAGCATCCGCAAAGCGGAGGAAAAACGATATTCGCAATCGTTTGAAGCATACGTCGCCCCATCGTCGGTATTTAAGGTTTCTTTATCATTTGCTCGCATAATAAGGACAGATGCAAATTCTTTTTGCAATGGGGGCTCTCAGATGATTTCAAGGACATGGTCACGAGTGGCGTATTGTCTCGTTAGTGTTTTTTTTGCCATTTGGGCATGTGCGCAAGAAATCACCATATCTTATAATATTGCGTCCGTAGATGCTGTGTACGCCCGCTATTACTTCCTATTCTTATGTTTTGTGGTAATCTTTGTTGCCTTTTTGGTGATGCAGTTTTGGTCTTCATGGACACTCGAACGCATTTTAATGAATAACACAGAGCATTTTGCAAAAGCAGAACGTGTATTTACCTTATTGGGCGGTTTTTGTCGTGCTGCGGTGCTCTTGATCATCGTCACGTCGTTTGGTTACTATGGCGTCCATTTGATCGAAAATGACTCGATACGTGAGTTCAATGTGATACTCGTTACGACATTATCAAGCATGGCGATTTTGCGTCTCTTGGTGATGACCGTGATCTCTCCGTACGTTCCGCACGCGCGCCTATTCGAGATCAATGAAAATTATGTGCGTTCTCTGTGGCGTTTCTTTGGAATAGCACTGTGGATAGGTGGAAGCGGTATCATCGTCACAAGTGCTGCCGATATCGTGTTTACTGTTTCGGACGCTACACTGCAATTCCTCGAACATTGCTTTTATACACTGATGATTTCCTATGTTCTTTGGTCTGTTTTCCGTGCGCGCGCCGCTATCGAAAGCATTCTCAATAAAACCTATAAAAACGACGGCATCTGGAAAAATATTTTTTGTTCTTTGAATAAACGGTGGTGGCTGTTCTTCGGATGTGGTGGTCTCTTGTCGTTAGGGGCGGAGTTCTGTGTGTTAGAAGGCTCCTTTATCCCTTACAGTGCATGTGTGGGACCCGTCGCTTACAGTCTTATTGCTTTGGCGGCGACGCAGCTTCTCATTGCTTGTATACTGTGCCTGTCCTCCAAAATTCGGCATGTTTTGGGGACAGAAGATAAACAGAGCGATACATTTTTTCAACGTGCGCAGAGAAACATTGTCCGTACTGAAAGCCTCGTGATCGCAGCGCTATATACCGCGTTGGTGCTCATCATCTGCCATTTTTGTGGTTTATCCGTTTCCCAAGTAGCAGGAACTTCGTGGGGACACGTCATTTTGATCAGTCTTTTAGGGAACATTTTCTTTGTTTGCTTTGGGATCGTTCTGTATCAAGCGTTGACGATTTTTATAGATTATAAAATTGCTTTAGTGCAGACGCAAAATCCCAAAAAAGAGAGACGTCTGCGGACGTTCTTGCCACTTTTGCGAAGCGTTATTCATGTTGCGATCCTTTTTCTGGGGATAGCGGGCGTAATAGAGAACCTTGGATTTAGTATCACTCCACTTGTTGCTGGATTTGGCGTTTTGAGCTTGGCTATTAGCTTTGGTGCGCAAGAGGTTACCAAATCCTTCATCCAAGGCACGATCGTTTTGATTGAAGATGACATGGATACGGGCGATTATGTAACGATCAATGGCACCAGCGGGTTTGTTGAGCGGATGTCTGTTCGTGCCGTTTATGTACGAGAGATTACTGGCACTTTACACATCATTCCGTACTCTGTGGTAAACGCCTTCTGCAATTTGTCACGAGATTATACGTTCCAGATGTATGAACTGACTATCGATCCGCGTGAGCGCGTTGCTCGTGTTATTCAAGCGCTTGAAGAAGTAGGACAGGAGATGTTGGCAGAAGAGGTTTACCGGAAACAAATCATTGAACCCGTGCAAGTACTGGGGGTTACTCCCTTTGACGGTAAAGGCGTGACGGTTCTATGGACACTCAAGACGCAACCGGATCCTTTAAGGCTTGTTGGATTCGAATTTTATAAGCGCTTGAAACAGAAATTTGATGTGATGAATATTAATGTTCCAGTGGAGCTGCACAAAATTTACTCAGCTGAGGATCGATTGTCCGCCTCTTAAAAGCCAGAAGACACGGTGTTCGTTTACATAAGCGTTAATACCGCGCGGTTTCAGATAGAATCAAAGTCCTCAAAACGGTAGTACCGGGGAGTTCTATAATTCTTCCTGCGGACGCAAAAGCGCGTTGATACTTGTTTTAGCTCGCGTCTTCGCATCAACGGTCTTAACAATCACTGCGCAAGAAATGTGAATTCCTGGAGCTGTTTCATAGGCTCCCGGAACAACAACGGCATACGGTGGCACGGTGCCATAGGTATGTTGACCCGTTGACCGATCAATAATACGTGTGGATGCGTTCAAAACTACGCCCGCCGCAATAACGGCTCCCTCGCAGATGCGGACCCCTTCGAAAATACCAGCTCGTCCGCCGATAAAGCAGTGATCTTCGACGATCACAGGAAGGCCTTGTACCGGCTCCAACACGCCCCCGAGTGCTGCTCCTTCCGAAATATGGCACTGTTTTCCGACTTGAGCGCACGAGCCAATCGTGGCCCAGGAGTCGATTAGCGTTCCTGTATCGATAAAGGCGCCCATATTGATAAAACTCGGCATGACGACAACAGAAGGAGCGATATAAGCTCCGTAACGGACGATTGCTCCTGGGCACATACGGAATTCGGCTGATTGAAAATGCTTGTTTGTCCATCCCGTTGTTTTTAGGGGGACTTTGTCCCAGCATGGAGCGGCTCCGTCTTGAAACACTCGCGCCGACTGAGCGGCGATATACAAAAGAACGGCTTTTTTGAGATACTCTGTAATGTACCATGTGGCGTCTGTCTTTTCGGCGATACGTGCTTGGCCGGTGTCAAGCATCTGCAAGCATTGATCCAAAAAAGGTCGTAGCTCTTCCCATTCTTTAGGTGACAGGCTTGAACGTTTTTCCCATGCTGAGTGAATCTTTGTGGCAAGCACGATGAGGGCCTTTCGTTTATAACGGCATCTTATCCTCAAGAATAGCCGCCCTTTGATTGAAAACAAGTACTTGAAGAGCCGTTCTAAGGCAGTGGTTACAATGACTACTTTGCTTCGGCGTTTTTCCAATCTTTAAGAAATTGCGCTAGGCCTTTGTCGGTCAATGGATGCGCGTACAGAGTTCGGAAAACAGCTGGTGAAAGAGTAACGATATCAGCGCCGGCGTAAGCGGCTTCTAAGACGTGTTTAGGCGAACGTACGGAGGCGGCCAAGATTTGCGTCTCTATCGTGGGATCGTTATCGTAGATGTCTCGGATAAGTTCAAGAAGAGTGCTTCCATCTTGCCCATAGTCATCCATGCGCCCCATAAACGGAGAAATATACGTTGCGCCCGCCCGTGCTGCTAGCAAGGCTTGTAGTGGAGAGAAGCACAACGTGACGTTGACGGGAATATTTTCTTGGCGTAATTGATAACACGCCTTCAGTCCATCAAAGGTCACAGGTACCTTAATAACAACGTTGGCAGCTATGCGGGCCAGTTCATGCGCTTCTTGCAGTATCTCTTTCCAGTCGGTCGCAATGACCTCAGTGCTTACGGGTCCAGGTACGAGGGCGCAGATGGCGCGAATGACCTCGTGCTGGGGCCGTTTCGATTGCGCAATCAATGTGGGGTTTGTGGTGATCCCCTCGATAAGGCCTGTTTCTAAAAGAGACGTGATGTCATCTATATTCACAGTGTCGAGAAAAAATTTCATTACCCGCTCCTTGATAAAAATACACCGC
This sequence comes from Holosporales bacterium, assembly GCA_031273665.1. Classification (GTDB taxonomy): domain Bacteria; phylum Pseudomonadota; class Alphaproteobacteria; order UBA3830; family JAIRMZ01; genus JAITIJ01. The sequence continues at coordinate 2,591 of JAISRK010000047.1, read as the reverse complement.
AGTATACGGAGAAATTTTGCCACTCAAAAGCCTTCTTTTCCTGATACACTAGCGCCGTTATGGAGTTATTTGTCTCGGTTGCAGTCGCCGTTCCCATCAAGCAGCGCTATACATACGTTATTTCAACGGAAATAGCCGCAGGGCAGGTCGTCCGTGTGCCCTTTGGAAGACGGTCGGCCTTAGGGGTCGTGTGGACTCTTGATGCACCACCACCAACAGTTGTTTCGATAAAAAGCATTACAGAGATTTGTGCGCCCTATGTTTTACAAGAACCGATGCGCCATTTCATCGATTGGATGGCGCGCTACACGATGATTCCCTTGGGATCTGTTCTGAAGATGTGCCTTAGTGTACCCGCTGTGTTTGATCCTCCTTCCAAAAGAATCAAAGAACTCGTTCTTTCCTGGCCAAAAGCGCTGGACCCTTTTCCTCTTTCTGCTGCTCAAGAACAGAGCGCAAATGCTCTTATTACCGCTGTACAAGCAAAAGCATTTCAGGTGTTTTTCCTCGATGGGGTGACGGGATCTGGCAAGACAGAGGTATACTTGCGTGCGGCTCAAGAAGCGGTCAACAACGGGTACCAGGTACTGGTGTTACTACCGGAAATTGCTCTCACAGAAGCCGTTATGTCACGCTGTCAGCAGCGCCTTAAATATCCCCCTATTTCATGGCATTCGTCTCAGACTCCCGCTCAAAAACGGGAAATTTGGAAAAATGTTGCTCGTGGGCAAGCAGCGATTGTTGTGGGGGCCCGATCGGCGTTGTTTTTGCCGTTTCAGAAATTGGGTCTTATCGTTGTTGATGAAGAGCACGATGCTTCTTATAAACAAGAAGAAGGCGGTTTCTACAATGCTCGGGACATGGCGATTGTGCGCGCCAAATACGAAAATATTCCGGTCGTGCTGTCGTCGGCGACGCCTTCTTTGGAGACGTTTCTCAATACTAAGAAATGCCGATATACGACGTTGCATCTGCCTTATCGCTATAAAGAGGTGGCTCTGCCATCTATCACGTTGATTGATCTCAGAAAGGAGCCTATGCAACGCCGTGCACAAACGTGCCTTTCGACATCGCTGATCCAGCGCATGCAGGAAACATTGCAATGCCAAGAGCAAGTACTGCTTTATGTGAATCGGCGAGGATACGCTCCGATCACTTTGTGTTGTGCGTGTGGCGAGAAGATTCAATGCCCCAATTGCGCCGCGCACCTGGTCGATCATAGGCGTCGCGGTGTTTTGCTATGCCATTATTGTGGCCACACCGTAGAAAAGCCACGCATTTGTCCTAAATGTACTGCGGAAGAGTTGATGTCTTGGGGCATTGGGGCGGAACACGTGTTAGAAGAGGTGCAACAGCATTTTCCGCATGCCAAGGCGGTCTTAGCGTCTTCAGACACTCTGAATACTCCCTTAAAAATGCGACAATTCATCCAAGATGTTCAGGAGGGTACAATACAGATTGTCATTGGCACGAAGATTCTCGCGAAAGGGCATCATTTCCCGCAATTAACGTGTGTTGGTGTGATCGATGCGGATTTTACGCTTGCAACGGAAGATGTGCGGGCGCGCGAATATGCGTTTCAGTTATTGCAACAGGTGGCGGGCCGCGCGGGAAGAGAAGAGAAACCAGGGCATGTGTATATGCAAACGTACCAACCCGATCAGGCACTGTTTCAGACTTTTCATGACCGAGACACCTTCCTGCATGAAGAAGCACGTCTGCGAAAAGCCGCGAAGATGCCGCCTTTTACCCATTTAGTGGCATTGATTTTTTCCGGTCTGAATGCTGCGCTTGTGGCACGTGCTGTGGAAGAGTTTGTCCGAAAAGCGCCACAAGAGGACGCTATAGATATTCTGGGTCCCATACCGGCTCCCTTATCGCATCTCAAAGGACGGTATCGTTGGCGCGTTCTTATTCGCGCGGTGCGTCAGGCGTCTCTTGTAGAGTTTTTAAATAAATGGTGCCAATGTGCGCCATTGCCGACTACATGCCGCTTAGAGGTCGATGTGGACCCAATAAGTTTTTTATAAGGTATCGTGCTCTAAAAAGTAATTTTCCAGAAATGCTTCGTAAATTTTCGTTAAATTATCGCAATCAGCCACTGGAATACGCTCATTTTTGTGGTGAATAGTATTGCACACCATGCCAAATTCGATGACAGGGCAATGTGCTGCCACAAAACGCCCATCTGTTGTGCCACCACCTGTTGAATATCGTGGCATTATGTTCATGACGGACTGAATAGCCTTTTCCAGTGCGTGCGTTACACGCGTATCTTGGCATAGAAAAGCCTCTCCATTTGGCACGCACTCGACGGATAAATCGGACGACATTTCTGTAGCCCATGTCTGTACCTGGCGTATGATATCCTCTGATGTATGCTGAATGTGAAAACGGATATTCGCACGTGCTTCTGCACGAGAAGGGATGACATTAGTGATCGGGTTGTCGACGTCAATGGAGGTCACTTCCAGATGAGAAGGTGCAAAGTCACCCGGCTTTTGTTCCCATATATGGTGCGTGAGCTTATCAAGGTAACGCAGCAACAGAGGAATAGGATTGAGAGCTTGCTCAGGAGATGCCGCATGTCC
>JAISRK010000064.1 GCA_031273665.1 Holosporales bacterium | reverse complement strand
CGAAAGGACCCGCCTGAGTGTAAAGGCAAACGGAATGCAGGTCTTTTTGCGTACAGAGAGCTCGATCGTTGAATGTCTCAAATATAGAGGATCGGCGCGTTGACTTTGCCCGTAGGATCCGGATCATGTGGAGACCGATCTTAAGCGTAACAACCACCAAAAATCTTTAGGTGGCGGTGGGTTATTTTCAGCGGTGTTTGTCTTTTATACGATTGCAAACTCGGGGAACACGCCCCTTCTTATCAGGCGTGACAATGGACAGTTTGCTGCCTTTTTTGCTGCCGCACATTCCGCGCCAAGTTCGATAATTCTCTTTTACACGCCTTGAGACGTTCTAGTTCTCGGGGGTCTTCACGATCTTGCACAATGAACGCTGCAAGCTTGATTTCAAGCAGATCCAGAAGAATATCAACAGAACTTCGAGATAGCATCTTTTTTCTCCTTTTGTCTTGTTCTAGGTTTAACGGATTGTGGTTAAAAACCTGTTAACAAAAAGAGGGGGAATGCCTTCTGTATCGGCCGATGAATTCGCGGCTCTTTTGGTTTCCTCATCGGGACCAATAGTGGGAATTGATGTTGGGGAGCGGCGTACGGGGCTCGCTTTGTCGGATGTCAATCGACACATCGCTTTACCTTGCCGGGTGATCTGTCACACGTCTCTTATGAGCGGGGTTCCCCCTGTAGCCTCTCTTATATTAGAGCGAGAAATAGCGGGCATGGTCATTGGCTGGCCCATTGAAACGTCTGGACGTATTGGGGCTCAATGTGAAAAAGTTCTTAAATTTGCGAATGCTCTTTCGGAACAAACATCAAAAGCGTTCTTTTTGTGGGATGAGCGGTTGTCCACAAGAGCAGTCACTAGATACTTTCAAGAGACGCGTACATCGCGTCGAAAATATGTGCAGAGAATTGATGAAGAGGTCGCCGTTCATCTGTTACAAGGCGCCTTGGATTTTTTAAAGAACCATATGGCAAGAAACGCGTATTAACGACGCACGGTACACTTATTTTCTCGATACAAAAGCCAAAAGCCGATGGCAATAAGAGGTAAGCTGAGAATCTGTCCAAGCGTAATATGTAATGTCTTAAAAACAGCCTCGTTAAAGAGAGAATCAGGGGCGCGTACACACTCAAGAGCTTCACGCATAACACCATATCCAAGAGCAAATACGCCGGTTAAGCGGCCAGGCACAAGGGGAGCTTTATGCTTATGCCAGCACAGAACGCCCCATAGAATACTCCACAATATCAGTCCCTCGAAAAAAGCTTCGTACAACTGACTTGGGTGACGAGCAGTCGGTCCTCCACCTGGAAACACAATACCCCAAGGAAGCGCTGTAGGACGCCCATAGAGTTCTCCGTTAACGAAATTCGCTAGACGTCCGAGAAAAAGGCCAATAGGGGCGGCCACAGCAAGAAGATCCACGAAACGCCAGAAGCATAGGCACTTTTTCCGAGAAAACACCCAAGCAACAACCAAAACACCGAGTAAACCGCCGTGAAAAGACATGCCGCCTTGGCGAATAGCAAAAACATACAATGGGTCGTTACAAAAAGCCTCTGGCTCATAAAACATATGCCCCAATCGGCCTCCGAAAATGATCCCTACAATCGCCCAATTGATAAAAGACTCAAGTGTGTCTTTGGAAAACGGCTCGCCGAGACGTGCATTTACAGCAAGCATGCAGCGAAAGCCTAGCAGGATACCGACAACATACGCTAATGCGTACCAATAAATGGCCAACCCAAAAAAGTGGAAAGCAATGGGATCTATTGCGGGGAAAGGCACCACTATCTCCTGTTATTTTCTCGTAAGACGCGCGCTTTTTCGCGCTTCCAATCGCGCTCTTTTTCTGCTTCTCGTTTATCATGTTGTCTTTTTCCGCGACAGAGCGCCAACTCAACTTTTGCCCATCCGCGGTCATTAAAATATAAACTTAGAGGGATAAGCGTGTACCCACCACGTGTGACAGAACCAATCAACTTGTTCTTTTGGCGTTTTTGTACAAGAAGTAAGCGTGCCCGCTTCGGATCGTGGTTTTGACGATTAGCGCCTTTGTACTCAGGAATATGCGCGTTAATGAGCGTTAAATTTCCTTCGCCGTTGGCAACGGCAAAGGCATCAGAAAGACTTAACCGCCCGGAACGCAAGGATTTCACCTCACTCCCTAAAAGAACCAAACCCGCCTCTAGGGTATCCTCGATGGTATAGTCGTGCCGTGCGCGACGATTAACACCGATCACCTGTTTCGTACGAGGTTGGGTCGCGCCCATGGGCTCTGTCTTTACGTAGTAAGCAACGAGGCGTCTTGCAATGCACGGCGCACAGCGAGTTGCTCAAGATCCGTCAGAGGGAGAAGCGGAGCACGCACCTCATCTCGGATCAGCCCCATTACACTGAGCGCGTACTTTGTGGGACAAGGGTTGGGAGCAACAAACAGTGTCTCGTGCACGGGCGCTAGTTGATTGCGTATGCGCGTAAAAGTTTCAAGATCCGCATTGGTCCACGCGTTATAAAGCTCAGTACATAGTCTTGGAGCAACGTTTGCCGTTACAGAGATGGCACCCTGCCCTCCCATAGCGAGAAAGGCCGGAACTGTGTCATCATTACCAGAAAGAAAGGCAAAGTCCGTACGAAGAGATTTTTTCCACGAAAGAACACGGGAAATCTGCGGAGAAGCCTCTTTAAGAGCTGCGATACGCGGTAGTTGCGTCATTCTTTTAAGCGTATTAAGGTCAATGTCGACACCAGTGCGTCCTGGATTGTTATATACAATAATGGGAAGAGAGGTGGCTTCATGAATCGCACGAAAATGTTCGTACAATCCTTCAGAGGATGGTTTTACGTAGAACGGGCTGACAACCAGCAATGCTACTGCGCCCGCTTGTTCGGCTTCTTTTGCTTGTTGTACCGCCTCGTGCGTCGTTGCCGTAATAACACCAGCAGCAACAGGAACTCGATTTTCCGCGACATGTGTTGCGGCTTTAATCAACTGAAGGCGTTCCTCGCGCGTCAAAGAAAGCGCTTCTCCTGTGGAACCCCCGACAACGACGCCTCTAATACCTGCTTCAACAAGCGTAACGATATAACGTTCAAAAGCAGCAACATCGATACGGTCGTGTCTAAACGGCGTGACAACCGCCGCCCAATATCCCTGAAACATCTGATGGTCCTTTTCTGCCAAGCTCTTTCGATCGTACTGGAAAACCTTTTATGGCTCAAGCGACGGTTCGTTAAGATATCTTTTATCGTCTGTTGTGCCGCCGTCAGTATGACATATGCGCAAGACGAGACAGAGTCCGTAAAGAAGCTCTCCCGAGCCATAGCGTACGTTCGCACAAATGAGGTCGAAAAGGCCTTAGTAGAGGTCGGACAGGACGCTTTTTTAAAAGACCTTATTCAGTGGGTAGTATTGATCAAACGGATGCCCTTTGGCACTTTTCCAGAGATGCGTCATTTTGCCGAAACGCACACATTTTGGCCCTCTCAAGATCTTTTAAGGGCTGGCCTTGAAGACGCCATCACGATTCAAACTGTTCTGTCAAAAGAAGACTTGCGTTGGTTCCAACGTTATCCTCCGCAGCAAGGGACAACGGCTCTTATGTGTCTCACGCAAATTAAAGACACAGTACCGGAAGAAGAGTTCAAGAAGTATCTGCGTTCTTTATGGAGACGCACCGCGTTTTCTGCGGAAGAAGAAAAGTGGATTTTGTTTTCTTATAAAAAATTCTTATCCCACCAAGATATGATAGATCGCGCGAACATCTTGTTGTGGAAACGACAGACAACCGCTGCTGCGCGTTTACTGCCTTTTATTCCAGCGACACATCTACCCCTAATGAAGGCGCGCATTCAACTGGGTAAAGGGCACCCTAGGAAAACGAAGTGTCCAGAGGCTTTGGTAAAGAAATTCGGCAAAGATTTCTGCTTTGCCTATACAGTCGTTTTTATAGAACGCAAGAAAGGGAAGTTTCGTCATGCGCCTTCTCTTTTGAAAAAAATAGATTTTTTCAAAGATACGGAGCATATGTCTTTGTGGGGCCAAGAAGTGCAATACGTTGCACGAGAGCTGATTCGGACGAAGCGTTTCCAGGAAGCGTATCAGATCTTAGCCCGTGCGGCGTTTCCGGTGAAAGAGTGTGAATATGCCGACGCTCAATTTCTTGCCGGTTGGGTTGCTTTGCGAAGGCTCAAACAACCCAAAGTCGCTTTACAACATTTTTCGGCAATAGAAAAACACTCTCAAAATCATCGATATCAAGCGCACGCGTTATACTGGAAGGCAAGAGCTTTAGAGCAACTGAAGCGTCGGAAAGAGGCACGTAGCACGCTCAGCCGTTGTGCAGCTTATGAAAATACCTTTTGGGGACAATTGGCACGTGAAACATTGGGCAAAAAGATGCAGCTCTCTGTCGAAAAAAAGAGCACCTCTTCCAAGTTGAAAAACAGTACAGAGGTCGCCACTTTGCTGCGCGCCGCACGTCTTTTTACCTTAGCCCAAGAGGACGTTCTCGCTGGGTACTTCGCCGTTTGCGCAGGGCAACGGATTAAGACAGCAGAGGATGCGATTTATCTTTTGCATGAAGCTGCAAAAATAAGCCCCCACGTAGGCATACACATGTACACGATGTACGCCTGCAAGAAAATTCATACACCATGGGTAACGTTATATCCTGACTTTCCGCTGCAGAAAATTCTCAACGTTCCTCTTCCTGTAGATGAGGTGTTAGCCCTCAGTGTTATACGTGTTGAGAGTGCCTTTAGCAGGAATGCCTTGTCTTGTTCTGGAGCTATGGGGTATATGCAACTCATGTCATATACAGCGAGAGAAGTCGCAAAACGCCACGCGTTCCCCTCACCTTCCATTCAAAAATTATTTACTGAACGATATAATATCTTGCTAGGAACAACGCACTTAAGGGAATTGCTCGATTTATTCAAAAACTATCCTTTCGCTATAGCCGCGTATAATGCAGGTTCAACGGCCGTAAATCGTTGGACAGCCAATGGGTTAGATCCACGCACAAAAACGATGGATATCATCGATTGGATCGAGTTAATTCCGTACCGAGAGACGCGCATTTACGTGCAAAAAGTCTTACTAGACATGCAGGTGTACGCACATTTGTTGAATAAACAAGGATTCGATTTACTCACGCTCTTGAAAAAAAAGAGGAGTTAAATGCCGCAACTCTTGCCGGCATCCCCTGAGAATATACAACGCGCCCGTGACCACCTTTTATCCGGTGGCCTTGTCGCTTTTCCGACAGAAACGGTATACGGAGTCGGTGCACTGGCAACCTATAAAGAAGCGATTATGCGCATTTATTCTTTGAAGAACCGTCCTACAAATAAGTTCTTGGGACTGCACGCTGGGGATCCAAAGGATGTCTGGCCTTATGTCGTAAAAACATCATCCGCACAGCTGTTAGCTGATGCGTTTTGGCCGGGTCCACTAACATTGGTTTTAAAACGATGTCCTGGAACCGCACTGGAACGCACGATGGTGTTTAAAGATGAGACACTTGCCATACGAGTTGTGCATCATCCGGTAGCAACAGCCCTCACGAAAGAGCTCGGGGCTCCTTTTGTTGCCACGAGCGCGAATTCTTCAGGTTGTCTTAGCTCTACAATCGCGATGGATGTTATGACAGCGTTTTCTCAAGACAAAGATCTTCTCGTGCTCGATGGTGGCAAGACCCCATCTGGCATAGAGTCAACCATTATCGATCTGACAAACGACAAGGTGCGTGTTTTGCGCTATGGCGCGATCTCGTGCGAGGAAATTGCCGCATGCTTGGACGTTACTCTCACACGCTTTGAACGAAAAACTGCTTTAAAGGCTCAATCGTACTCTCTTAGACTGAATGCAGAACGGCCTTTTCCTGAAGAAGCTTTTCTTGCTTTTGGACCTGTGAAAGAGGAGCTTTCTTGTGTAGCACTTTTAAATCTAAGCCCTTCAGGTGATTTAAAAGAAGCCTCACGCAACTTGTTTCCTATGTTGCGTCAATTGAAAGATAGCGGGGCATGCAGCATTGCAGTTATGCCAATTCCTTTGCACGATCTAGGGGCCGCCATTAATGAGCGTCTTATGAAATATCAATAACGGTCTTTTTCTTGACGTTGGCTATTTGTATTCTAAGAAAGATTAGATTCTGTACATTAATGGAAGGAAGTACGCATGGCCGCTCTTGACATTCTTCTCTATCCCAATCCGATCTTACGCCAAATATCTACCCCTATTGAGGTTGGAGATACGACAGTCTCGAAACTTGTCGCAGACATGTTCACTGTATTGAAAGCAAATAAGGGCATTATTGGCTTGGCGGCGCCACAAGTGGGGGTCTTAAAACGTGTTGTCGTTATTGATTTGGGCGATGATTCTGGAGTTGCTCCTTTGGCGCTTGTAAATCCGGAAATTCTTTGGAGTTCTGAAGAGACGACGTCTTATAGCAATGGGTGCGCGTCAATAATAGGGATCTACGCGGATGTCGTGCGACCGACAGTTATAGAAATGAA
>JAISRK010000055.1 GCA_031273665.1 Holosporales bacterium | reverse complement strand
GGACATATCACAGGGTATGTCGGTCGTCCAGACCCACAAGAGGCATCGTCTGATTCACAAGATACAAGCCAGGAAAATTCTTTGCTTTCTAAACACCCAGATTATCGCGTGGGGAAAGTGGGGATAGAGCGCATGTCCAATGACGTACTTCTTGGCAAAGTCGGTTCGCACAAGGTAGAGGTCAATGCGGCTGGCAGAACTGTCCGCCAGCTTGATATTTCTCCAGCTGAGCACGGAATGTCGCTTAAAACAACCATAGATGCAGATCTACAAACTTTTGCGTACACATTGCTCAAGCCGCACAAGGCCGCCGCGTGCGTTATTCTAGAAATCCCCTCTGGAGCGGTACGATGCCTTGTTTCCGTTCCCTCCTACTCTCCTACGGATTTGCATCAGGGTAGGAGCCAATTCTGGCAAGAACTTTTACAGCATCCGGACCATCCTCTGCTGCATCGTGCTATTGCGGGACAATATCCACCGGCTTCTCCTTTTAAAATCGTTACAGCTATGGCGGCGCTGGAAGCTGAAATCATTTCCCCGACAGAGACGACTTTCTGCCCCGGATATTTTGATCTCGGCAATCACAGATTCCATTGTTGGCGCAAAACTGGTCATGGCGCTATGAACCTCGCCGAAGCAATCCAACAATCCTGTGATGTGTATTTTTTCTCTTTAGCAGGACGGCTAGGAGTCGACAGAATCGCGGCCATGGCTCGTCGTCTTGGGTTCGGAGAACTAACAGGTATATCTCTTTATGGAGAGAAAAAAGGACTTGTCCCCTCTCGCGCGTGGAAATTATCGTGGCGCCAAGAGCAATGGTCATCCTCAGATACGGTACTCGTTGCCGTCGGACAAGGACCTGTCTTGGTCACACCGGTGCAACTCGCAACATTCATCGCGTGCATTGCGAACAATGGCGCACGCGTCCGACCAACACTCATAGAGGACGCACCACCGCCAGTAAAAGAAGACGTGGAACTCTCCCCAGAAACGATTGCCTTCATGCAGCGTACGTTAATAGATGTTTGTATGAGAGGAACTGGACGCCGCGCACGCACTGATGATCCCACTATTCTTGTGGCGGGGAAAACAGGAACGGCGCAAGTTCAACGCATCAGCATCCAAGATCGTGCTCTTGGAAAAACAGATACACGCCTACGGCCTTGGCACGAAAGAGACCACGCACTATTTGTTGGGTATGCGCCAGCAAACGCACCCCGCTACGCGCTTGCTCTTATCGTGGAGCATGGAGGAAAGGGAGGAGAAGTGGCAGCTCCTATAGCAAAGGCGCTCTTTGAAAAGCTGCTCGGCCGCGGCGCCACGGGCAGTACCACGGATGCTACGAAAGAAAAAACACATGCTCCAGCCCCCTAAGAACTCCATTTCTTTCCTGCACAGAAACAGCCTTTTCTTCTCTGTTGTGATTTTGATCGCATTAGTAGGGGTAGCGGTACAGTACAGTGTCGCAGACGGATGTTGGATGCCCCGTGCCGCCAGGCATGCGGTGCGCGTTGTCCCATGTATCGGTGTCATGATTATGATCGCCTTTATAAGCCAGCGATTTTGGCACACTTGGGCGTATTGGATATATGCTGGCACTCTTTTACTGCTATTTCTCGTTGAGTTGCTGGGCGTTGTTGGTATGGGCGCGCGGCGATGGATCGACTTATATGTTCTTCAGATCCAACCTTCAGAACTCATGAAAATTGCGCTCGTTTTAGCTTTGTGTCGCCATTATAGCGCATTGACAAAGTATGAAATACTGTCCCCAGGCACACATATTAAACCGTTTTTGATGATGGCTATTCCTTTTGGGCTCATTTTGAAGCAACCCGATCTCGGCAACGCCTTAGTTTTAGCGTGTGTAGGGTTTGGTGTTATTTTTTTAGCCGGCATTCGACTGTGGACGGTCTCGATTACTTTTTTGATAGGAATATACTGTCTACCATTTGCGTGGCGGCACATGCATGCTTACCAAAAAAGGCGTATCCTTATCTTTTTAAACCCTGATCAAGATCCGCTTGGTGCAGGGTATCATCTTTTGCAATCCAAAATTGCTTTTGGATCGGCTGGTTTTTTGGGAAAAGGTTTTTTGAAAGGAACACAAAGCCATCTTAATTTCTTACCGGAAAAACATACAGATTTTGTCTTCACGGCATTATGTGAGGAATTTGGCTTTTTAGGGGGTAGCTTCCTTTTGCTGCTTTACGTGATATTAATAGCGCTCAGTTACTTCATGACGAGCATAGTACGAGGGTATTTCGGACGTCTAATGGGGAGCGCACTGACGTTTCTTCTGTTCTTGCATGTGTTTATCAACGGGAGCATGGTCATGGGTTTGTTGCCTATAGTGGGCGTGCCACTTCCTCTTGTTTCTTACGGAGGGAGTTCTATGCTCTCAACGTCTATTATCCTCGGATTTATCCTTAATATCGCCCGTCATAATTCCTTGCGATTAGGAGGAGGATGAGCGATTCCCCAGCGCATCCCCCCTCCCCTGCTTCCAGAAAATAAATCAACAATCGGCATTGAGACGGGCGTTGCCCTCTTCGTTTTTCGGTGCTAGGTATTTTGCGTGTCGGAGTGTAGCGCAGTCTGGTAGC
>JAISRK010000009.1 GCA_031273665.1 Holosporales bacterium | reverse complement strand
TTTATTCGCCGTATGATTAGTATGCATTGTTTTCTGTTAATGGAGAGTCATTGTGAACAGCATGTTAGAAATAGGGGGACGGACGTTTTTGAATCTCATTATGATGATCAATCCGTTGCTGCTCGTTCCTCTTTTTATCACTATTACGCGGAATCAAACAGCTAAGCGGCGTAAATCAACGGCCTCAAGAAGTATTCTCATTGCTTTTGGCGCTCTTTTGGTGATCTCTTGTGGGGGGGAACCTCTTCTTCACCTTATCGGCGTCTCATTTTCTTCGTTCAAAATCGCCGGCGGTTTTTTACTTTTTCTGATCGGAATGAATATGGTCATGAGCAAGGAAACAGGCGAAAAGACAAGTGCGCCTGCAGGTGGAGACGTCGCAGTTTTCCCGCTTGCGATGCCTCTTATAACAGGGCCCGGCGCCATTACGGTGAGTATTGCACTTATGGGGGAAGCCTCTGGTAGTCACGCAAAAGTTGGGGCGATCGTCATAGCGATGATATGCATATTTCTCCTCAATTGGGTGTGTATGCGTCAAGCCGAGTTCCTTGTGCGCCTTTGTGGAAAAGGGTTGGACATCGCAGTGCGTATTTTCGGCTTAATTGTGGCGACGATCGCTGTTGAACTGGTTGTTAGTGGCGTTCACGCTGTTTTCTCGATTTGAAATAAGGGGATAATCCCCTATTCTGAATGAAACATTTCTCAACATAAGAGTCGCCAGGAATGTGGCGACTCTTATGTTGGTGACGGGGACGTGCCCGCAATGACCTGGAATTATCTCAAGACCGCTTTATCAAAAACATCCCAGGCCCTTTCAGAAAAATTGTCGCGTATCCTGACGGGCCAGCGGTTAGACGTGAATACAGTGACCAATTTAGAGGATCTGCTAATTTCGGCCGATCTAGGACCGCAATGCGCGACAGCAATCCTTGCAACGCTTAAAAAAGAACGTTTCGATGATGCTCTGTCTTTAGAAGCCGTACAAAGCGCACTGATAGAGACTATCGTTCCTATTCTGGATCCCTACGTACGTTCACTCGAAGAATTAGCTCGTCTATCGCAAGATCAACCAACAACGGTTTTGTTAATGGGGGTTAATGGCAACGGGAAAACGACTACTGCCGCAAAACTAGCGCGCTTTTTACAAAAACATCAGCGATCTGTGCGATTTGCCGCCTGTGACACCTTTCGCGCAGCGGCTATTGAGCAACTGTGCCATTGGGGAAACCAACTCAATGTTCCGGTTCAGACAGCAGTGCATGGGTCCGATGCAGCGGCCCTTGCGTACGATGCTTTTCAAGCAACAAAACCCGGGGAGATTTTGCTGATCGATACAGCGGGGCGGCTGCATACGCGCGACGATTTAATGGCGGCTCTTGAGAAAATTTGTCGTGTGCTGAAAAAAATCTCTCCAGAAGCGCCGCATGAAACGCTACTGATCCTGGACGCAACAACAGGCCAAGAAGCCCTAGCGCAAGCTGCTGCATTTCAAAACCGCATCAATATTTCTGGATTGATTATCACAAAGCTCGACGGAACAGCTAAAGGCGGCGTGGTCGTTCCCTTGGTACAGAAATATAGGGTGCCGGTCCTTGCTATCGGTACAGGAGAAACTCCAGAAGATCTCAGCGCCTTTAATGCTCGTGATTTTGCCGAAAATTTAATCAGTGCTCACACCTGTTAAACGCGCCTCCTGATCGGCATGTGTAAGGGCTTTGATGAGCTCCCCCAACGCCTCTCCCTCTAAGATCTTGTCCAGCTTATAGAGAGTGAGATTGATGCGGTGATCTGTTACACGGCCTTGGGGGAAATTGTACGTCCGGATCCGCTCGGAACGATCTCCCGTCCCCACCTGACTTTTCCGATCAGCCGCGCGCTCAGCATCGACCCGCGTTCTTTCGAGTTCAAACAATCGCGCCCGCAGGATTTTCAATGCTCTTGCCTTGTTCATGTGCTGTGAACGCTCGTCTTGCTGGAAAACAACGAGACCTGTAGGCATATGCGTGATCCGAACAGCGCTTTCCGTCTTGTTCACATGTTGCCCACCAGCACCAGAAGCGCGCATAACATCGATCTTCAGGTCCTTGTCCTCCAACCGAACGTCTACCTCTTCCGGCTCTGGGAGAACCGCCACTGTTGCTGTTGAGGTGTGAATACGTCCGCTAGCCTCCGTTGTGGGAACACGTTGCACACGATGCACGCCTACCTCAAATTTCAATTGAGAAAAAGCGCCACGGCCCTTGATACTCGCAGACGCTTCTTTAAGCCCACCAAGCTCGTTTTCATGGGTATAGAGAACTTCAACCCGCCATTTCTGAAAGTCCGCATAACGCTGATACATACGGAACAAATCAGCTGCGAACAATCCCGCCTCATCACCTCCTGCGCCAGCGCGAACCTCGATAATCGCGTTCTTTTCGTCAAAAGTATCTTTAGGCAGGAGCAGAATCTTCAGTTGGCACTCAAGCTCCGGTAATTTTTCTCGCAATCGCTGCATTTCTTCTGTGGCGAGAGCTGTAAAAGCCGCATCCTCCGAGCTTTCATGTATGCTTTTTTCGAGTTGTGCCATTTCTTTTTGCGTGGCTTGTATCTCGGCAATGTTCTCTACAATGGGCTCAAGTTCTGAGAACTCTCGAGAAAGAGCGATAAAGCGCTCTGCATTACCAACCTCTTCTGCCATGGCCGCTTTTAGATCAGCAAAACGCTGGAGATAGATGTCATATGTAGCATGCCAATTCATACAAGATTCACGACGAATTTTTCCAAAGAGGCTATAGGCATACGCTCTTGCGTGCGCTGGTCAAGGTCCTTCACAAGGACAACGCCTGCCCGTTTTTCTTCTTCCCCTATGATAACGGCGTAACGCGCGTTGCTTTTATCCGCTTTTTTCAGGAGCTTCCCAAGATCTTTGCCGCAAGACACCTCGGTAATGTGGTTTTTGCTACGTAAGAGGCGTGCACATGCATAGACGTCGCTCTCATATGGTCCCACGGCAAGAACAGCAATAGACCGTCTTACGTCTTCCTTGATGGTCGCTACACGCAACAACCGCTCAATGCCGGCCGCCCATCCGAATCCGGGGATAGCAGGACCTCCCATTAAGGCCACCAGGTTGTCATAGCGACCCCCCGCTAGAACAGTGCCACCCTCGCCGGTTGAAGGAACAAATTCAAATACCGTATGTGTATAGTAGTCTAGTCCACGAACAAGGCGCGGATTGTGACGATAGGATATGCCAAGGGCTTGCAAGCCTGTGCGTAATGTCTCAAAGAATGTCCGCGCTTCTGGCGTGAGAAAATCATCCAATAACGGCGCATGGCGGATAAGATCCTGGTCCTCCGGCTCTTTAGAATCCAAAATCCGAAGAGGATTTTGCTCAAGACGGTGTCGGCTTAGGGGGGAAAGAGAAGCGTGCTTCTGCGTAAAATACGAGACCAGAGCCTCTTTGTAGGCGATACGTGACGCCGCGTCTCCTAACGTGTTGATTTCAAGAATCGTCTCTATCTGAAGAGAAGTTAGATAGCATTGCGCGAGCAAAATGCCTTCGGCATCTTCCCAAGGACTGGCTCCTCCTATGTTTTCAACTCCCAATTGATGAAATTGACGATAACGGCCTTTTTGTGGCCGCTCATAGCGGAACATCGGACCCGCGTAGAACACTTTCCAGGGGAGCTTATCGGTTAACCCATTCGAGAGAAGCGCTCGAACGATCGACGCCGTTCCCTCAGGCCGCAACGCGAGCATATCGCCACCACGATCCGTCAAGAGGTACATCTCTTTGCCCACAACGTCACTCGACTCTCCTAAAGGACGAGAGAAAACCTCCGCTCTTTCTAAAATCGGTGTGTGGACCTCTTGGAATCCGTACTGGCGCGCGAG
>JAISRK010000069.1 GCA_031273665.1 Holosporales bacterium | reverse complement strand
CCGCAATATTCCTCACACAACGGCAAGAACCTGTGCCCGGTACTGCGGTTTTTGTGAGCATTGAAGGTACACGTCCGCTCGTGGTAGAGGTCCAAGCGCTGGTGGGGTCAACGGGATTTTCTATGCCACGTCGATCGGTTGTCGGGTGGGATATCAACCGCCTTAACATGATTATCGCCGTGTTGGAGACGCGTTGTCATTTTGCGTTCGGACAACGCGATACATACCTTAGTGTCACTGGTGGATTCCGACTGAATGAACCCGCAGCAGATCTCGCTGTCGCCGCAGCCCTGGCGTCTGCGCTTACTAACGTAGCGCTGCCACTTCATACCGTTATTTTTGGAGAAATTGGTTTAACAGGAGAAATTCGGTCCGTTTCGCATCATGCAGCGCGTCTGAAAGAAGCCCATAAACTGGGATTTCTGCACGCTTTTGCACCATCAGTACCCAAGGACAAACAAGGGTCAGCACTTCTTGAAGTGCATTATGCTCAAAGCTTGCAAGAATGCTTGCGCGCTTTAGATATGATTCCCCGTCGCGGGAAGGCGGCCCCCTCAGTGCCTGAAGACGTTTAATTCCTCGAGCGGGAATCTGGCGGTTGTATTTTTACAACATTCAATAATCATTATGTGATTTTTGTGCATTTTAGTAGAAAAGAAAACTGCAAGATGTTACGTTCGCCCTTATAAGGGGCCGCATGGTGCGACTTCTGAAGAGGATAGGATTGAGAAAATGCACAAACATATGGCAATGATTAGCGCAGCAACGCTTTTGGCAGCGGCAACAGCGGGCGCTCAAGAAGGGGATATTGCATTATCTCCGGATGGAGGAGCGTTCTCGGGTTCGCGGCCGGCTTGTTGTGTGCACGACTGGTTTGCGAAACTCGGAGTGGGATATCGCAACACAGAATACAAGGTAGGCAATGCTGACGCTATAAAGAAAGGCGGAGCGCTTGCTTCTGTTGGAGTGGGATATGCCCATCTCTTAAATAATGGACTGGTTCTCGGGGGTGGAGTGGAATTTGAATTTCCTTTCTCATCCGAGAAGGAAGAAGGTGGAGCGAAGTATAAGCTGAAACCATTTGTTCCAAGCGTTGGCGTATTTGTTGGGTACAATTGCCCTCAAATCAAGGGAGTAATCGCACTCGGAGTGGATGGTGTTTACACCAACACAGAAGTGACTCTTGCTGCTACCGGTGCGAAAACAGACTTCAAGGCATTTAGCCCCAAGATAAAGCTATCTTATATGGGTAAGTTCCATAAGGTTTTTGGCGCTTATGTAGAAGTTGGCTACACTCTTGGCCTCAAGAAAAAAGTAGATAATACGGAATTGAAAACAGGCGGTTTGGCAGTCTCTGTCGGCGGCATTTTTGATCTGTAATTTGTTCTTATCGACAGAAAGGGCCCGAGGTGTTCTTCGGGCCTTTTTCATTTAGATACGAAGAAAGCGGCATGTTTTTATGGTACGTCTTCAGGCTTCGCGAGGTTCTTGCCCGGTCGTGGGATAGAGGGAGCAAGTGAGCGTATGGGAAGGTAAAGAAGATAAGGTGGCGTTATAAAAAGGGTAGCGTGTCACCTGTCTGTTAATGCAAATAATGCAAACCGGTGACCATCTCGCTGTTAACGTTCCTTTAACGGATTTTCCCCAGTTTTACTAGGAAAATCCGCAGTGTTTCTAGACTTTTTCCCGATTTTCGACGTGGAATGTTTCTATTACGATATTTTTATCGTACTTTTTTGGTATATACGGCCTTTTTTGTTAAACTAAGGGACGTTTTAGTATAGGGTTTGTCATGGCTTTTATTCCCTCCGCACTTTCTACTGTTGATTGTGGCGTCATTATAGTTTTAGCGCTCTCTAGCTGTCTCGGGTTTATCCGCGGATTCACAAAGGAGGCGTTGGGTTTGTGCTCTTGGGTAGGGGCGCTCTGTGGCACGACGCTGCTGCAGCCCATGACTCGGTCGCTCATTGCTCCTTACGTTCACCATTCAACGGCCCTGTTTGTCTGTAGCCTGGGGGGAAGCTTTCTGATACTGCTTCTATTGGGGGGGATTCTCACCCACTATATCGTCAATATGATCCATAGAAGCGTTTTGTCTTCTGTCGACCGAACGCTCGGTTTGCCTTTTGGATTCGCGCGTGGGTATTTCTTTGTTTCGTGTGTTTTGTTGGGCTACACCTTATTTTCCGGTGGGGCGCTACATCCTGCCGTATCCAAGGCTGAGCTATTCCCTTTTGTGCAGAGTGGTGCATCATGGATGCGCTCTTTTCTAGAAAGCACGCCTGATGCATTACGCTTTTTTTCTCGTGCAGACGGTCGAAACACCCGTAAACGTCTCGTTTTACCTACACGCGAGAAGTTAGAGGATTTTATCGCGCCTCGCCTTCGACGCTCTAAAAAACGGATAGAGTCTCTCGATAACTTAATTCGAGGATCGTAGCCGCGTTACTTATCGCTCGATAATACGTCCGATGACCTCCGCTGTGGCCTTATAATGCGCAACGGGGATTTCTTGATGAACTTTAGCGTCGGAGAAGAGAACGCGGGCGAGAGGGGCGTTTTGAATAACGGGTATTTTCTTAGAGCGTGCGAAAGCGCAAATGGTTTGCGCATACGTCTCCACGCCTTTTGCCGTAACAACAGGGGCGGACATCTTTGTGTTATATTTTAACGCTACTGCGCAGTATTTTGCATCTACTACAACCACGGTCGTATGTTGCAAGGAGGTTTCCATCAGCTGGCGCATGCGTTCTTCGCGGATTTGACGCACTCTTGAACGCATATGAGGGTCTCCTTCGTGCTGTTTCTGCTCTTCTTTCATTTCCTGATGTGTCATGCGCAATTGACGGCGATGTTGTTGCCATTGGTACCAATAGTCCGCGCCTCCTATAAACAGCATGAAGAGAAGAACGTACAAAAACATTTTGAATATGTCGCCACGCATGACAAGAAACCATTGAGCAGGAGCGACACCAATGGTATTCGTACTCGATTTAACGGCCGTCCATAATACGTATGTTGCAATAACTCCTGCCACGCTGCACTTAAAAATGTTTTTCAAGAACTCCACCAATCCTCTCCAAGAAAAGAGGCGCTCTATGCCCTTCTTCAGGGATATTCTCGATGGATCTGGCTTCAGGCGATTCCAGGCGATGACAAAACGCGTCTGCAACGCTGTGCTAAAGAGTGTCAGCGTCAGAAAGGTCGCTCCTACGAACAGGGCGATTTTTCCGATACTCCAGGCACAATGCTCAATAATTTTCCGCAACACCGCTGGATCAAGATGAATGGCATGTGCCTCTTGGATAAACGGAGCCAGAAAGGTCGTAATGTTGGTGCATACGCTAGGACCTATAGCGAGAATAACAACCGCTGAAGCAAAGAGCATGATGGCGATATTCAGATCGTTAGAAAGGGGAATTTGCCCCTTTTCTCGTGCTTCTCTTAGCCGATGTTCTGTCGCTTCAAAGGGTTTTTGATCGACATTTTTTTCTGATTCTTCGGCCATAAGGTGTCTTAGCTCTCCTCGTCTGTTACGTCTATTCGGTTACATTTGCGATAAATTTCGTCACGATAGACTCCTCTAAGAAAGGAAAGAATGTCCGCAATAATAGGGGTAGGCTCAGACAAAATGTGAGCACACCCATCAAAATTTGCGCCGGTTGTGCAAGAAAATACACCTGTATCTGCATCACGAGTCGATTCACCAACCCAATCCCAAGGAAAAATAGTAGCTGCGTTACAAGTAATGGGGCGGAAAGCTGAAGAGACATGGCAAAGCAACGACTCACCCAGTCAGCAAACGCGGCCATGCCCAGAACAGGGAAGTCCGATTGACCGGGGGAGTAGATTGCGTAACTGTCAACAATGCCACGTAAAATCCAGTGGTGCATATCGCCTAAAAATAGCATCGTCAGTGCCGTCATACTCAGAAACGTGCCGTATACCGAATCTCCTTGAGAAGAAAAAGGGGTAAAAAATGAACTTAAGTGTAATCCGGAGAACATTGACATCGCAGCGCCGGCTGTTTCAAGAGCAAGAACGGCAGTGCGTACTAGCAATCCAGAAAAAAGGCCGATGATAATTTCTCCCAAGAAAAGACCGATGGAAGCGGAATGCGCAGCGGTTGATTGTGATGCATCGAGAGGGAGAAAT
>JAISRK010000021.1 GCA_031273665.1 Holosporales bacterium | reverse complement strand
CCTTATCAATCGACAGGCGCCATTGTGCTTAGAGCAAAAACGCGCCTGGCACATCATCACCCCCCTTAACGTATCGGCGATGGAGAAAGCAGCGGGGTATTTGATAGGACAACACGACTTTACGACTTTTCGAGCTAAGGATTGTCAGAGCCGATCGTCCATCAAAACGATTCACGAGATTCGCTTTACTCAAGACGAGAGCCTTATCGAAATGCATATTCGTGCGCCTTCTTTTTTGCATCATCAGGTGCGTAATATCATGGGAACACTCGTTCTGGTGGGGCGTGGGATCTGGATGCCGGAACGTGTTAAAACGGCCTTAGAGGCCAGGGACCGTGCGGCGGGCGGGCCCACAGCCCCTCCTTATGGTTTATTTTTTGTGCACATTGTATATCCGGCCGGAAGAAAGACTTGACCATGTGCGAGGAAAGAATTAGGATGCGCCCTGTTGTTTCTCGGAATGAGAAAAGCAGGGAGTGCTTATGCCGACGGTCAGTCAGCTTATTAGAAAACCACGTAAGCCCCTTATAAAAAGAAATAAGGTGCCAGCGCTGGAAGCATGTCCGCAACGGCGCGGGGTGTGTACTCGTGTGACGACGACGACACCGAAAAAGCCAAACTCAGCGTTACGTAAAATTGCGCGTGTGCGACTGACGAATGGGCACGAGGTCGCAGCGTATATTCCTGGTGAAGGCCATAACTTGCTAGAGCATTCTGTCGTTTTAATTCGAGGGGGGCGCGTTAAAGACTTGCCAGGCGTACGGTATCACATCATTCGAGGGACTCTCGATACGCAAGGCGTTAAGGATCGCAAACGTGGTCGCTCGAGATATGGTGTAAAGAAGCCCAAGTAAATAGGTTCAACAATGGCGCGACGACGTGCAGCAGAAAAAAGAGAAATTCTCCCAGATTCGCGTTTCGGAAGCGTTTCTGTATCACGCTTTATCAATTGCTTAATGCTAGATGGCAAGCGTTCTGTGGCAGAGCGTATTTTTTACGGCGCTGTCGATCAGGCTGAAAAAAATATTAAACAGCAAGGGTTGGAGGTGTTCACCAACGCTCTCAGCAACATCCAGCCGACGATTGAAGTCCGCTCCCGCCGGGTCGGTGGAGCAACGTACCAAGTGCCTGTTGAGGTGCGTGCTGAACGCGCGCGCGCGTTAGCCATGCGTTGGCTGATCAACTGTGCTGGCAAGCGTAATGAACGGACGATGACGGACAAACTCGCCGGCGAAATGGTCGACGCATTCAACGGACGTGGAGCCGCGATCAAAAAACGTGATGATACCCACAAGATGGCAGAGGCCAACCGTGCCTTTGCCCATTATCGCTGGTAGGGGAGGGGAAAGTGTCGGCAACGTCCCTCGCGCACTATCGTAACATCGGTATCATGGCGCATATCGATGCCGGCAAGACGACGACGACTGAACGTATCCTTTATTACACAGGCCGCTCGCACAAAATTGGGGAAGTTCATGAAGGCGCTGCTACCATGGACTGGATGGAGCAAGAGCAAGAACGTGGCATCACGATCACCTCTGCGGCGACGACCTGTTTTTGGAAAGACTACCGCATTAACATTATCGACACCCCGGGACACGTCGACTTTACAATTGAAGTCGAGCGTTCTTTGCGTGTCTTAGATGGCGCAGTTGCTGTTTTTGACGGCGTCGCGGGAGTAGAGCCTCAGTCCGAAACAGTTTGGCGACAGGCGGATAAGTACGCGGTGCCTCGGATCTGCTTTGCCAACAAAATGGACCGCTTAGGCGCTAATTTTTATCGCTGCGTTGATATGATTGTGGATCGTTTAGGGGCGCGCCCTCTCGTGCTGAATATTCCTATTGGGATAGAAAACGACTTTGTCGGAGTTGTGGATATCCTGACGATGAAGGCGGTGCGTTGGAAAGATGAAACGCTGGGCGCTGAATTTGAAATCAGCGATATTCCGCCAGATCTTAAAGAAAAAGCAGCAAAGTATCGTGCCGATCTTGTTGAGACAGTGGTTGATCAAGACGATGCGGTGCTTGAACGTTATTTAAGTGGCACGCAGCCCACTGAAGCGGAATTGAAAGCCTGTATTCGCAAAGGAACTATTGCCGCCACTTTTGTTCCTGTCCTCTGTGGCAGTGCATTTAAAAACAAAGGTGTGCAGACGCTTCTAGATGCTGTGTGCGCTTATTTACCGTCTCCTCTTGATATAGAGGCTGTCAAAGGCATTAACCCTAAGAAGAGTACCGAGGAAGTGCGACATCCTTCTTCAGACGACCCGTTTTCTGCGCTCGCTTTTAAGATTATGGCTGATCCTTTTGTGGGAACATTGACGTTCGTGCGTATCTACTCTGGTAAATTGGAGTCGGGAAGCTATATCTACAATGCGACGAAAGACGAGCGTGAGCGCGCGGGGCGTATATTGTTGATGCATGCTAATAACCGAGAAGACATTAAAAGCGCCAGTGCGGGCGATATTGTTGCTCTATGTGGCCTTAAAAATGTTACGACGGGGGACACGTTATCGGATCCCATGAAACCGATCGTTCTAGAAAAAATGGAATTTCCGGATCCTGTTATTGAGGTTGCGGTTGAACCGAAGTCTAAAGCAGATCAAGAGAAAATGGGTGTTGCCCTTAACCGCCTGGCGATGGAAGATCCTTCGTTCCGCGTAGCCTCGAATCCCGAGACTGGTCAGACGATTATCAAGGGAATGGGGGAATTGCACCTTGAAATTATCGTCGATCGTATGAAACGCGAGTTTAAGGTGGAGGCGAGCGTTGGGGCGCCGCAGGTGACGTATCGTGAGACGATTTCAAAAATGACCGAAATTGATTACACTCACAAGAAGCAAAGCGGCGGTGCGGGGCAGTATGCGCGAGTTAAAATCAAGTTTGAACCACTGGGGTATGGCGAAGGGCTTGTTTTTGAAAGCAAGATTTTCGGGGGATCTATTCCAAAAGAATACATTCCTGGTGTCGAGAAGGGCTTGCGTCTTGCGTCAGAATCTGGCTATCTAATCGGGTTCCCTGTTGTTGGGGTAAAATGCACGTTGCTGGATGGCGCTTTCCACGAAGTCGATTCTAGTGTGTTGGCTTTTGAAATCGCTGCACGTACGGCTTTCCGGGAGGGAATGGCTAAAGCCAGCGCCCGTATTCTCGAACCTCTTATGAGTGTTGAGGTGGTGAGCCCGGAAGAGTACATGGGAGATATTATCGGAGACCTTAATAGCCGACGTGGCCAGGTTTCTGGAATGGATCAGCGGGCGAATGCGCGTGTGATCACGGCGCTTGTGCCGTTGGCAATGATGTTTGGGTATGTCAATACCTTGCGTTCGATGAGCCAGGGCCGTGCGCAGTATACGATGCAGTTTGAAAGGTATGAATTGGTTCCGCAAAATGCAGCGGATGAGGTTATTGCGAAGCACAAAGGGCAAGGTTAGGTAGGGAGAAAAGAATGGCAAAGGCAAAATTTGATCGATCAAAACCGCACTGTAACATCGGTACCATCGGGCACGTTGACCATGGTAAGACGACGTTAACAGCGGCAATTACAAAAGTTCTATCCGAAAGGGGCGGAGCGGAATTCACGGATTATGCGCAAATCGATAACGCGCCGGAAGAGCGTGCGCGTGGTATCACGATTTCAACGACCCATGTGGAGTATCAAACAGACAAACGCCATTATGCACACGTTGATTGTCCAGGCCATGCAGACTATGTGAAAAACATGATTACGGGGGCGGCTCAGATGGATGGCGCGGTGTTAGTTGTCTCGGCAACAGACGGTGTCATGCCGCAAACGCGTGAGCATATTCTGTTGGCACGTCAGGTAGGGGTTCCAGCACTCGTTGTTTTCATCAACAAAGTCGATATGGTCGATGATGCGGAAATCTTAGATCTTGTCGAAATGGAAGTGCGTGAGCTTCTGACAAAGTATGAATTTCCTGGTGATGATATTCCGATCGTTCGTGGGAGTGCATTGAGCGCCCTTGAAGGTAAGGATGAGGCGAATGGCAAGACCAAAGTTCTTGAGCTGATGACCAAGATCGATGAATACATTCCTCAGCCAGAGCGTCCGAAGAACAAGGCATTCTTGATGCCGATTGAGGACGTCTTTTCGATTTCCGGACGGGGTACCGTAGTGACGGGCCGTGTGGAGCAAGGGGTTATCAAGGTTGGCGGTGAAGTTGAAATTGTTGGCATTCGGCCGACACAAAAGACCGTTGTGACAGGTGTTGAGATGTTCCGTAAGCTTCTTGATCAAGGCGAAGCAGGGGACAACGTGGGATGTCTGTTGCGTGGCACAAAGCGCGAGGAGGTTGAGCGTGGCCAAGTATTGGCCGCACCGGGCTCTATTACCCCTCACACGAAATTCAAGTGCGAAGCTTACATTTTGACAAAGGAAGAAGGGGGGCGCCATACAGCGTTCTTTGATGGATACCGTCCGCAGTTCTATTTCCGCACGACGGATGTGACGGGTAACGTCAAGCTGCCAGCGGGGACGGAAATGGTTATGCCGGGAGATAACGTTTCCATGGAAGTAGAGTTGATCTCGCCGATTGCGATGGATAATGGGCTGCGATTTGCTATTCGCGAAGGTGGCCGTACCGTTGGAGCGGGCGTCGTAACGAGCATTATAGCGTAGAGAGGCTTTTGCTGGAGAACGGATAAGAAAGCAATGTCAAGGAAATGAACAATCAGTGTATTCGAATTTGTTTGCGGGCGTATGATCACCGCATCCTCGACTATTCGACACGCGAGATCATTTCGACTGCGCGCCGAACGGGGGCGCGTGTGCACGGACCTGTGCCAATGCCGACGCGCATTCATCGTTACACTGTGTTGCGTTCGCCACACCGTGACAAAAAATCACGTGAACAATTTGAAATGTGTGTGCGTAAGCGTCTTGTCGATATTGTTGAGTGCTCTCCTCAGACGGTAGATGCGTTGATGAAACTCGATTTGGCGGCAGGAGTTGATGTAGAAATTAAATTGTTAAAAGACGATGCGATTAGATCTCACAGTCACTAAGCTAGGGATGACACGCCTCCTTATGGAAGACGGCACGTGTTGGCCTGCAACTATTCTCAAAGCCGAAGACAACCTCGTGATCGCGCATAAAACTCCGGAGAATCACGGCTATTGTGCTGCCGTTTTAGGAACTTCTAGGACAGATGAGAAAAAACTGAGCCAGTCTCTCCGTGGTTTTTTCCGTAAACTTAACGTGGAGTGCTTTAAGCATGTACGAGAATGCCGTGTTCCGGCAGCAACTGATCTTCCTGAAGTGGGGACCCGCGTGGGTGTGGATGCTTTTTCTGTTGGTCAGCTTGTTGATGTGACCGGCCGAACTATCGGCAAGGGTTTTGCGGGAGGCATGAAGCGTCATCACTTTGGTGGGTTACGGGCGACGCATGGAGTATCGGTTTCGCATCGTAGTCATGGTTCCACGGGGAACCGTCAGGATCCGGGACGTGTCTTTAAAGGTAAAAAGATGGCAGGCCACATGGGCGATGTGCGTACTACCCTTCAGAATCTAAAGGTCTCAGAGGTCG
>JAISRK010000007.1 GCA_031273665.1 Holosporales bacterium | reverse complement strand
CGCCGTTTAACGCTTCAAAAGTCTTGCAGTTTATATCTGCAATGTACGAGTAGCAGCGTGCATTGCCCTTTATCAACCGTTCATTTTCTATGTACAATGCTTTTTTACATCTCACATCTTGCGAAGGAATATGAAGGGAGAATTGTGCATTAGAAGATACAGGACACGCGCTATCCTGGGCTATTATCCCCACGAATGCACGCAGCCACGTGAAGTCCTTGTAACGGTTATTCTGCGCTGGGCAAAGCCCCCCCCAGCCTGTCAAACTGATGATTTGCGCGACGCCATTTGCTATGAAGCGCTTTTGAAAACTGTAGACAATGTCCTGAGAGAACGCTCCTTTTTTCTTGTCGAAAAATTGACGTGTTTTCTTTACGAGACCATCCGGTCTTTCGTGGTTTCAACGGAAAAAGTGCAAGGTGAGGACATATCTCTGCAGGTAGAAATTATCAAACCGAATCCTCCTATTGAGGGTGTGTCGGAAGTCTCGTTTCTCTGTTCTGATTGGTGAATTCGTGATTTATCTTGCGCTAGGAAGTAACGTTGGAGACCGTTTAGCGCATTTGCGGCAAGCGTTGATGGAATTATCAACATTCTTTACGGTGCATAGAACCTCTGTTGTGTTTGAAACACAAGCTCTTTTACCGGAAAAAGCGCCAGCACGTTGGGATGTTCCTTACTGTAACATGGTAGTGGCGGGGACGTCGTCCTGCGCGCCGGAAGCACTTTTGTGTCGTCTTCAGGCAATAGAACAGCGCATGGGACGCTTAAAAAGTCACAAAACCTGGGAGCCACGCGTTATCGATTTGGACATTTTGTTGTACGACAATGTGGAGATGGAATCCGATTCCTTGACGATTCCGCACAAAGAACTGAAGAATCGTCCCTTTCTGCATTCTCTGTTAGCGATGATGGACGCTTGGCCCTTAGCGCCAAATGCAGAAACATATACACCTTTGCGCAGTTTTGTTTTGGAACCGAAAATCGTTGGAATTGTGAATGTTACACCGGATTCCTTTTCGGACGGAGGATTGTTTTTCACTCCAGAAAAAGCCGCAAAACGTGCCCAGGATGTTTATGCACAAGGGGCAACGGTGGTCGAGTTAGGCGCACAATCAACGCATCCTGGATACACAGAAATTTCGCCACAGGAAGAAATTACGAGATTAATGCCTGTCTTAGAGTGCTGCCAAGATATCTCTTGTCTGGGGGTAGACACGTATTTTGATGATGTCGTCATGTTTGCTTTGGACCATTCTTGCGTCTGGATTAACGATATTAAAAGTCGTTTATGCGATCTGACGATAAAAAAAATTGCTGATAGAGGCGCGAAGCTCGTTTGTATGTTGCAAGGAATGGACATTGAGTGGTTTCCTGCACGTGTGCGCCATCTGATGAATCTCGGCATGCCTCCCCAGGATATCGTGCTTGATCCCGGCATGGGATTCGGTAAGACGAAGCGAGAAAATATTTCTGTTCTTCGACATTTGTCGCAAATTCAAGATTTTGGGTGCCCTGTGATGCTAGCTCATGCGCGTAAATCATTTATGACACTTTTTTCTCCGCATCCTGCGATAGAACGGGATATTGAGACGCTCGCCATTTCGCAATACGCGGCGCACCTTAAGATAGACTACTTGCGTGTTCATAATGTGCAAGAACACCAGCGCTTTTTTGTCGCGCGCCATATGTGCGATGCGTCAGACGGCGATGTATTGGCGCCGAAAGATAAACTCTGACACGCTCCAAATCTTGATATTAAACGAATCATCATATAGACTCACCCTGTTCGTCTAGGACAGGCGTATTGTGAAACACTCTAATTAAATCACTTTTGTGCTGGGCTTTCACCCGGTTTTGCAACAGATTTAAGGAGTAGCATCATGCACCGTCCGATTGTCCTTCAAGACCTTAGTTTATCGTTCTCGCATAAAGTTTGTTTTGAGGATTTTTCGGCGATGATTGCGCCGGGTGATCGCATTGCCATTATCGGTCGAAATGGAAGTGGTAAGTCTTTGCTTCTGAAGATGATTGCAGAGCGTAGTGCTGACGTCGCCTTTGTATATGTTCCGCAGACGCTTGTAGAGCATCAGGAATTAAGTGGTGGAGAGCGGTTTAACAAAGCACTCTCTACTGCTCTAGGTCAGGATCCGTCTCTTCTTCTGTTGGACGAACCAACGAATCATCTGGATGCAAACAATCGCAACAGTCTTCAGCGTATGTTGCGGACTTACGACGGTACGCTTGTGCTTGTTACGCATGATAAAGAGCTTCTCAGCCACACTGTTGACATTTTGTGGCACATTGATAGAGGTAAAATTACCGTTTTTCGCGGAAAGTATGACGTGTATATGAACGAAATGGTGCAGCACCACCGGTCTCTGAAGGAGCAGATAAAAGCCCTTGAGCGTGAAAAAAAAATCTCTGCACCGAGATCTTATGCGCACACAAAAACGAGTGGCCAAAAGCCGCGCTATCGGGAGAAAGAAGGTTGCAACCAGAAAATGGATGAAGTCCACAGGAGATCTGATGGGAATGAAAGCTGAGAAAGCGCAAGGTAGTCAACTCGTTGCGTTGGTCAACAAAAAGCAAGAGATCATCAGTACATTGGGAGCGTTGTCTTTGCCAGAAGAGATCCATCCAACTTTTTCCTTGCCCTATCAGGAGATGAACGACAAAGTGCTCGTTTCCATTACTGATGGCGCTGTTGGATATGCCCCAGATGCCATGTTTCTGCAAAGCGTGACTTTTTCTGTACGGGCAAGAGAACGTGTCGCGCTTATTGGGAATAACGGAAGCGGCAAAACAACCCTTATGCGCGCTATTCTAGGTGATCCGAATGTCGTGCGAAGAGGAGAATGGCGCGTGGTGTCGCGTGAGGATATGGGGCATTTGGATCAACATTATGATAATTTAAGCGCAGACAAAACGGTCCTTGAAACGATTGCATCACTACGTTCTTCCTGGTCGCATGCGGAAGTACGTCAGCATCTCAACGATTTTTTGTTCCGCAAAAATGAAGAGGTTCAGGCCCTCGTTTGTACACTTTCCGGAGGAGAGAAAGCCCGGCTGTCGCTGGCCAAAATTGCGGCTTATCCCCCGAAACTGCTGCTTTTAGACGAAATCACAAACAACGTTGATCTAGAAACATGGCATCACTTAGTAAGTGTTTTGCAAAATTA
>JAISRK010000078.1 GCA_031273665.1 Holosporales bacterium | reverse complement strand
GAAAATACCCTCTTTTCATCAACCTTTTTGGGGGAACGACGACAGAAGTCCGTTGTTTTTAAGAATAATCGTAATGTCGTCAGCGACCGAGAATAGAAAACCCACCCAAAATGCCCGCTCTTGAAAAGAGAGTGCTTTTACGCAAGAATCACCTTTTGGTGAAGACAAAAAAACAGTCTGTTGGTGAGAAAGGCATATGTTCCAGATTCGTGTACACGGACGTGGAGGACAGGGGGTCGTCACGGCAGCAGATTTGTTCGCCGTGGCAGCGTTTCTTGAAGAAAAACACGCCCAAGCTTTCCCCAGTTTTGGGTCTGAACGTATGGGAGCTCCTGTTGTGGCATTTTGCCGCATCTCCCCTACAGCCATCCGCTTGCGCGAACCTATTTTAGAGCCTGATGCACTCATTATCCAAGATTCGACCTTGTGTACGTCCGTTAATGTGTGCGAAGGCCTTTCTCAAAAAGGGTATATCCTCATCAATTCGAAGAAATCTCCTGAAGAATTAGGACTGAAAGAGTACGTCCGCAATCTTCCTCCTCAACACGTTTTACATTTGGATGCAACCGCCTTGGCGCTAGAACACATAGGCCGTCCGATTCCCAATGCGGTGCTATTGGGAGCTTTTGCGGCTCAAACGGGCATATTGCAATTGGAAAGCGTAAAAGCGGCTATTGCTTCAAAATTTCCGGAAGCCATGGGCAAGAAAAACATCGCCGCGGCTACTGCAGCTTTTGAACACATACGGCAGCGTCTTCAGGGAGCAGGCTTGTGCTAAAACAAATCGAAGGATCGCAGGGAATTGCCGCTGCTGTAGCGTTGTGTCGGCCAGATGTAATCTGTGCCTACCCCATTACCCCCCAAACGCACATCGTGGAAGACCTCAGCGTGCTGGTGAAATCCGGGAAGCTCAAGGCAGAGTACATTAATGTCGAGTCGGAATTCGCGGCCTTAAGTGTTGCTATTGGCGCTTCATCAACTGGTGTGCGCAGCTATACGGCGACTTCCAGCCAAGGTCTTCTTTTTATGGCAGAAGCCGTTTATAACGCGTCCGGGATGGAGTTGCCTATCGTCATGACCTTGGGAAACCGCGCGATTGGCGCGCCTATCAACATATGGAATGACCATAGCGACGCGATGGCAATGCGGAACGCAGGATGGATTATGCTCTTTGCTGAAACCAACCAAGAAGCCGTTGATTTGCATATCCAGGCATTTCGGATCGCTGAACTCTTGCGGTGCCCGGTGATGGTATGCGTAGATGGATTCGTATTAACGCATGCCAGCGACCGCATCGATATTCCCACGCAAGAAGAAGTTGATAACTTCTTACCTTCCTTTTTGTCGGACCAGACACTCGATCCGACTCGACCCCTTTCGATTGGCGCGATGGTGGGACCTGAATTATTCACAGAAGTGCGGTACCTAGCGCATGTGAAACAACAAACAGCTCTTTCGGTCATCCCTCAGGTTGCCGATGAATTTTATGAAGCCTTTCAACGCCCTTCAGGAGGGTTAATGCGCGGATATCACCTGCAAGATGCGGAAACAGTTGTCGTCTCGATGGGATCGATGACAGGCACCATTAAGGAAGCCATTGACGAGGAACGTGCCGCTGGTCACTCTATCGGATCGCTCAATATTGTTTCTTTTCGGCCCTTTCCAGCGGAAGCGATTCAAAAAGCACTTAAAAAAGCGCGCACTGTTATCGTTATTGATCGCGCGATCGATCCGGGAGATGGAGGTCCGGTTTTTCAACAAGTACAGCGGATTCTCATGGGAAAGGGCCCAATGGTATGTTCGGTTATTGCTGGATTGGGAGGACGCGCTGTGACACGGCGATCGCTTCGTCAACTCTTTGAGCAGATGCGGTCGAGCGCGGTGGAATCCCCTCATTTCTTGGATCTCGACACGAAAACGTTGTCTGATTTTTTGTCAACTCAACGATGTTGTTCGAAGAGTTGCTCCTCTTGCAGAGCTTGTTAGGAAAGAAACGATGCACAAAGAGTTCTATCCAAAAGGCGTAAAAACTGTGGGCAATCGTTTGAGAGACCCCACCTTTCATACCGTTCAAGCGCAAGAGAATCGGCCAAATGCGCTCACAAGTGGTCATCGGGCGTGTCAAGGCTGTGGAGAAGCGCTCGGCGCACGTTATGTGATCGATGCCGCTGTTCGTGCCACAGAAGGAAAAGTAGTCGTTGTAAACGCCACCGGATGTCTTGAAGTATTTTCGTCTCAGAGCCCCGAATCCGCGTGGCAAGTGCCCTGGGTCCATTCTCTTTTCGGGAATGCGGCGGCGGTTGCGACGGGGGTAGCAGCGGCTATGCGCGCAAAAGGGACACCAGACATCCGCGTTGTAGCTCAAGGCGGGGATGGCGGCACGACTGATATCGGGTTTGGCGCGCTGTCTGGTATGTTTGAGCGCGCAGACGATGTTTTATATGTGTGTTACGACAACGAGGCCTATATGAATACTGGTGTCCAAAGATCTAGCGCAACACCTCCTGCCGCCCGTACGGCAACAACCCCCGTTGCAGGACAAGCGCCTGGGAACGTCTTTGGAACGGGGAAAAGTGTGCCAAAATTAGCTCTCGCACACGGCATTGCCTACGTTGCCACTGCCAGCATCGCTTTCTTACACGATCTCGAAGCAAAAGTCTTTCGAGCCATGAGTTTTCATGGAGCGCGCTATCTGCACGTGCACGTCCCTTGCCCACTGGGATGGGGAACACAGCCAGAAGACACGCTTGTTCACGCCCGCAACGCCGTTTACTCCGGCATGTTCCCTTTGTTTGAAGGAGAATACGGACACGTCACACGTGCTTTTCATATTGAAAACCCAATTCCTGTTGAAATGTACCTAAAGGGCCAACGCCGCTTCGCGCATTTGTTTGGCAAAGATGGACCGAATGCCGAACGCATCCAAGCGCTTCAGGCAATTGCAGATGCGCATATTGCGACATTTGGTCTCGTTGCCCCGCAAGGAGACCACGCATGAAACCGTTTGCCATAACCCTCGATCCCTCAACGAGCCTACAGAACCACACAGGATCATGGCGCATGCAGCGTCCAGTCTTTCGTCGTCTTATCTCCCCTTGCAATAAGGCGTGTCCTGCCGGCGAAAACATTCAGGCTTGGCTGGCCTTAGCAGAAGAAAGAAAATTCTTCGAGGCATGGCAGGAAATCGTCAAGAACAATCCTTTTCCGGCTTGCATGGGGCGTGCATGCTATCATTTCTGCGAAAAAGCTTGCAATCGTGCTGTGTTCGATGAGACCGTAGCAATTCACTGCGTCGAACGTTTTTTAGGGGACAAAGCGATCCAAGAAGGATGGGCATACCCGGCTCCTCCGCAACGTGCAGATGCCCAGAAAGTCCTTGTAATCGGCGCAGGTCCGAGCGGGTTATCCGCCGCTTATCATCTGGCGCTGAAAGGCCATCACGTCACAGTGCTCGAGCGCCAAGCAGAAGCAGGTGGCATGATGCGCTATGGGATCCCATCGTATCGTTTAGAAAAAGAGACCCTACGCGCAGAAATAGAGCGCCTTTTACGCTTAGGTGTGACGTTGCAGCTTAACACCGATGTGACGGACTTAGCCAGCGCCCGTCAGGGATTTGCAGCGTGCTATTTAGCCCTGGGTGCGTGGAAGCCACGACAACTCAAAGACGTACAGGGACCTGATGTTATGACAGCATTGGATCTTTTAAAAGAGGCCCAGCATGCCTCTCCTCTTTCCGGGTGTGTCGCTGTTTATGGGGGAGGAAATACCGCTTTTGATGCGGCGCGCACAGCCAAACGATTAGGAGCCGCCCGGGTGGTAATCGTTTATCGTAACACGGCTGAACATTTTTCTGCACATGCTGAAGAAATTGCACTTGCGCAGCAGGAAAACATTGAAATGCTTCCTTTGCGCGTTATCCGTCGCTTTTCTGAAAAGACTCTCGAGCTAGATGTCATGCTCCCAGAGAAAGAAGGGACTCTTTCTCCTTCTGGAAAAACAGAAAAACTAGCTGTCACGCGTCTGATCCTTGCGATTGGACAAGAGGTTGAAACGACCTTATTCAAGGACTTATCCCACGTTACACATGCACCAGATGGCACGGTATCTGTGGATCGTCACTTCGCGACCTCAGAACCCGGCCTTTTTGCCGGAGGGGATATGATACCAAGCAGCCGCACAATCACAGAGGCGATTGGTCATGGTAAAAACGCCGCTGCTGCTATTGATGCGTACCTTTCTGACTCTCCACTTCCAACGCCTGATAAAATCGCTACTGCGACTTACGACAAGCTTAATACGCACTACTACGAGCACGCTCAAAAATCGGAAGAGCAACGGAGTAATGCCAAGACTTTTCACGAAGTCTTCAAAACCTTCTCGGAACAAGAGGCGGTTTATGAGGCCCGTCGTTGTTTCTCGTGTGGGAATTGCTTCATGTGCGACACGTGCTACGGTGTTTGTCCGGATAACGCCATTTGCAAGCATCGCACATCGAATACCCCAGGAAACGGTCTTGCTTTTAATTATGATTACTGCAAAGGCTGCGGATTATGCGCGCGTGAATGCCCCTGTGGGCATATCCAGATGGAGCAAGAAGAGAAATAAAAGTGTACGCCACAATAAATCGAAAATGTTTTTCAATAGTCTTTAAATGTATTTGCTTAAAAAGCGTATTGCTGCCATTATTTTTCTGTAATACACTGCGGTCGCAAAGCCGGTGCGCTGGACGATAAAGAAGAGGAGAAAGTTTATGCAACAGGCAATCATTATCACATGTGCCCTTCTCGCACTTGTGTATGGTTTTCTAGCTTTCAAAAGCATTGAATCGGTTTCCACTGGAACCCCCACCATGCGGGCCATCGCGAGTGCTATTCAAGAGGGTGCAGAAGCGTATTTGAATAGGCAATATCGCGTTATTTCTATGGTCGGTGGTGTGATGGCCGCCCTTGTCTTTATATTCCTAGGAGCCTACGCCGCTGTGGGCTTTCTTTTAGGGGCTACCTTGTCGGGTGCCGCTGGGTACATCGGCATGAATGTATCTGTTCGCGCCAATGTGCGCACCGCAGAAGCCGCACGCAAAGGGTTGGGTTTAGCTCTTTCGGTAGCGTATAAAGCGGGATCTGTAACAGGCTTTTTAGTTGTAGGTTTGGGCCTTTTAGGCATTGCATCGTACTTTTTCTTCCTGCAGCGATTCGCTCCGAGTACGCGCGTGGTGTCGGAAGCCTTGATTGCTTTTAGTTTTGGGGCCTCTCTTATCTCTATTTTTGCACGTTTAGGCGGAGGTATCTTTACAAAAGGCGCCGATGTTGGAGCCGATCTTGTAGGAAAAATCGAGGCCGGTATTCCCGAAGACGACCCTCGAAATCCTGCCGTCATTGCCGACAATGTCGGAGATAACGTAGGGGATTGCGCGGGTATGGCCGCAGATTTATTTGAGACTTACGTCGTCACGCTTTCAGCCATTATCGTATTGGCCGGCATATTTTTCGAAGGTGAGGCACGACGACAGCTCACGCTATATCCTCTTGTTATTGCTGCGATGTGTATTGTTAGCTCTATTCTAGGCTCTTTTTTCGTGCGACTTGGACGACGAAAA
This sequence comes from Holosporales bacterium, assembly GCA_031273665.1. Lineage (GTDB taxonomy): Bacteria > Pseudomonadota > Alphaproteobacteria > UBA3830 > JAIRMZ01 > JAITIJ01. The sequence continues at coordinate 1,131 of JAISRK010000078.1, read as the reverse complement.
AGTATCATGGGCGCACTATATAAAGGATTTTTTGTTACAGCGATCCTTTCTGGCACCGCCATCGCGTTTCTTACAAAATATGTACTGAGCAGTGACTCCACGTTTTCCGTCGACGGAAGGAGTTTCCTCAGTAGTGATCTGATCACGTGTGCGTTGGATGGGCTGGGAGTTACCGCTCTACTGGTATTGGTAACAGAGTACTATACCGCCACACGTTACCGCCCTGTGCGTAGCATTGCGCAGGCCTCCACAACCGGACATGCGACAAATATCATTCAGGGATTAGCGGTATCTATGGAGGCGACGGCCCTCCCGATTATCGTGATTTCTGTCGGCATTCTGATCGCTTTCGCAAGCGCCGGGCTTTATGGTATAGCCATTGCCGCAACATCCATGCTGGCTCTAGCGGGCGTTGTTGTGACTATAGATGCGTATGGACCTGTCACGGACAATGCGGGAGGTATTGCTGAAATGGCGGGATTACCAAAGGATGTGCGTAAGATAACAGATGCCTTAGACGCTGTCGGTAACACGACAAAAGCGATCACAAAAGGATATGCCATTGGTTCAGCGGGATTAGCCGCGCTGGTCCTTTTCGCGACGTATACCCAAGATCTTCAATATTATTTCCCGACGTTAACGGTCAACTTCAGCTTAGAAAACCCCCACGTAGTAGTAGGACTGTTCTTGGGTGGTTTACTGCCGTACATTTTCGGATCTTGTGGCATGATGGCGGTGGGACGTGCTGCTGGTGCTATCGTGGTAGAAGTGCGCCGACAGTTCAAACACATCAAAGGCCTTATGCAAGGCAAGTCCAAGCCAAATTATAGTCGCGCTGTGGATATACTGACGAAGGCGGCTATCCGCGAAATGCTTTTCCCGTCGTTATTGCCTGTTTTGGCTCCTATTCTGTTGTACGTCCTCCTCGTTTGGTGTAGTGGTCATACCGCCGCACTAGAGAGCGTTGGCGCGATGTTGTTAGGCTCTATCGTTACTGGATTGTTCGTCGCTATTTCCATGACCTCTGGTGGCGCCGCTTGGGACAATGCCAAGAAATACATAGAGAGCGGTAACTTAGGGGGCAAGGGATCAGAGGCGCATAAGGCGGCAGTGACTGGGGATACCGTAGGA
>JAISRK010000046.1 GCA_031273665.1 Holosporales bacterium | reverse complement strand
GTTTGTTGGAACTCCCTTAATAACGGTCTGCATTTGCTGCCGCTTGGTATTTCCCCCAACCGCATATCCTCCTACGGCAACTGTCCCTTGAGCCAGCACATAGGTATCTCCATCGGCCCCCATTAAGGGCGTGGGCAGAAGCACTCCACCTAACAAGCTTTTGGCAGTACCCATCGCAGAAACCGTTACATCAATACGAGTGCCATGCCGCGCAAATGGGGGCAATGTCGCTGTTACCATCACCACTGCTGTATTCTTAGCTTTGAGTCCCGACATCGTACGAGAATCAATTTTTACGCCCAAACGCTCTAACCTGCTGGAGAGGCTTTCCTTAAGAGGAGACTTGCTAGAATCATCTCCTGTGCCCTGAAGACCCACGACAAGTCCGTATCCAACGAGTTGGTTGTCACGTACGCCCTCAAATGTTGCAACGTCTTTGATACGGGTTATAGGGACTACTGGAGAGTTGGATGTTTGTACAATGCGTGGCTGTTCGCTGTGTGTTGGTAAATTTTCTGCGGGATGAACTAAGCCAAGCAGTGGTACACACCAAAAAATACATCCTATGAACGAGATTTTTCTACAATGCTGCATACGGACTTATCCTTTATCTTTCTGCGTGCAGAATACGGAGCGTTCGTTAAAGTTGTGTTGATTTTTAAGAATATCGTGCGCTACAATTCTCTTAGCTCTTTTGTAGGAAGTCACAGTGAAAATTGACGCTCCCGCGGCTGTTCGGCGCGCAACGTATGCAAGGAATGTGCGTCTTTTGAAGCGCCCCAAGGACAGTACTTTTGCAGATAGCCTTGGAGTCACATCCTCTGTTGACGCAGAAAATGTAGGACCAATAGAGACGACAGACGCAACAGAAGCGTTGTTATGCCTCCAAGATGTAGACCAAAGCCTTCCCGATCTGACAGCTTTTACGAAAGGAAAACTCACGCTTCGTTTGTTGCACGGGTTGCAGCTTTCTCTCTTAGAGGGGAAATTGACACGCGCGCAACTTCAACATTTGATTGCAGCGGTCGATCAGCAAGAGGCCCTCGCGGTAAAAGACTCTGCACTGCGCGATATCCTAGAGGACATCACGTTGCGTGCGAGGATAGAGCTTGCAAAATACGATTCCCTTTTTTAGTAGATTCCTGGCACAACCAAGCAACAGCGTTACCGGCTCACGAAGTGTCTTTGGATAAAACTCAGTGTACAGCATCTCGGAAAGGCAGTAGTCGCTACAAATCCTATGGGCAGAACGGGGATCTCTCTAAAAGTTGAGACCACCACTTGAAATCTCGTAGGAGGAGAAATCTTTTCCCGAAAAGAAAAAGACCGCGCCGCTTTCCGATGGGACGGCTTTCCGAGCCTCCCATGCCCTACCCTAACTTGATCATGCCCCCACCGATCGCGATCATAGGCGCGCTGACTTTAAACATAGCCTGTGCCTGATTCTCTATTGCTGTCCCTCCCAGTTTCAACTGCACGCCGGCTTTTATCTCCGCATTAAGCTGTCCTTCGGCTTTATAGATCATAGAAGCCTTTGCGGAGTAGTTCATTTTTGCAGCGATGTCTATGTTCATAGAAGCCGTTTGCTTGAGATTCTTCCCCGCCTGTATGGACGTATCCTGTCCTGATTGAATTTGAATATTCTGCCCTGCCTTCAGTGTCAGATTTGTCCCGGCTTGGATCATAAAATCCTTGCTCGATTTTATGGTAACAGCATCCTTTCCTTGGACAAGGATTTTTCCCGTTACTTCGATCGTTAGATCTCCTTTAATCTCTATTTTCGCATTCTCCTTTACGGAGGCAGTATGCGATTTCTCAACTTGCCAATCTGTTGCGCCCTTGATCGCAAATTTCGCATCTCCCTCGCCTAAGGTGAGTTCGTAATTTCCTTTATCATTTTGTATTTTGAGTACCCCTCTCTTCAAGTGCAACGTATCATTGCCATCGTTGTCTCCTTTCGCTTCAAAGAGCGTCAGGCGCGATCCTTCGGTGTAAGACCGCTCTTCGTCGCCTTTGTTGACCGTGTGTTTAAGAGAATTTTCAATCATCACCTCCCCATCTTTTTGAAGATGTAGGTAGCCCTTTTCTTCCCCTGCTTTATCATCAAAAAAACACTCGTTGAATCCTTCCGCCTGAGGAGAGCTATGTGTCTTTAAACCGTATCTCGTCGCCTCCTTTTCAGGATAGGGAGGTGGATTTTCACCGTTATACACCCCTCCTACGACCACAGGTTTTTCTGGGTCTCCTTCTTCGAAAACAACAAGCACTTCATCTGCCACACGCGGAGTAATCAGGCCGCCGTATTGCTGACTCGCAAAAGATTGCGCAGTACGAACCCACCAGGAACTGGAGTCGTCCATTTTGTTATGTTTGTCCCACAAGAAATGCACTTTAATGCTTCCACAAGGCCCTCGATGGATTTCTGATTTTTCCGGACCTGTAACAATCGCCGATTGAGCGCCAAAAATACGATTCTTGAGCGTTTTTCGATGTGGGCTAAAGGCAACCGCCTTCGGTAAGGCTAAAAACTCATTCTGGTATAAAGGCGTCTGTTCTTCTTCGAAATCATCAATACTGAAATGGTGTTGCACACGCAATAAAGTGTACGCTTCATTGACTTCCGAACGCGGATGACCTGTCAATTCAAAATGCGCCCCTGTCGTAAATCCCAACACCGTTGATTGCCCTTCCAGCAAGTGTGTCGAGGCCTCCAGTTCCTGAATGCGGACATTCGCGAGCTGCGTCCCTTGATCCATGGAGGAAAAATGCCCAGGATACTCAACGCGGACGCCGTGATGTCCCTTCCCTTGCACATGAGCATCAAGTTTTGTTTTAGGGTTTTCGTAATTATACGCAAGCGCTTCGAACTCTTTGGTCACTATGTGGTCGTGTACAGAACAAGACAAAATAGTATTGATAGGCGGTTTTTCTAGTAATGTATGCAAAAGCGGAACAGAATGTTCACCGGATATAGGAGAAAACGCGCTAGGTGCATCTGTTAAAACAAGCGTGTGCATGTCTGCACTATGCTGGAAATGGTAAGAAATCCCCTCTTCTTCACAAAGACGCGAGAAAAAAGCGAAAAAAGTCTCTCCATAGTGCACGCAATGTGTGCGTACTTCGTGCCCATGTTTCTGCGTCTTGTCTTTAACATCTGTGACGCCGTTTTCCTTTAAGACGCTTTTAATAATCTCAATAGTGGATTGTTTTTGGTAAATTCTATAGTCCGACCCCAGCGTCAACAGGTGCAATCGCGGACAGATACGTATGATATACTTAGTTAATGGCAAATTCTGTATCTTTACCGTCACATCTTGAACAAATTCCGTAATAATTCCGTGGAAAAATCGCTCTTTCTTCGCAAGAGCAAAAGAGAGACTAAGTGGTTTGCCGATCGCTCCCTTCCCATCAAAAGCAGTATTTTTGGAAACGCATGTCAGTGTAAAACAGAACAATTCCGACATCGCCTCTGCACCTGTAAACGTGCGCAGATGTAAGTCTTTTTCCCATTTGCCGTTGATCAAGAGCTTGATTTCTGGGTCAACTGCCTCAAACATAAACTAACTTACCTTATTTCCGTCCCCATTCTAATGATCCGAAACAAAGAATTAAAGAAAAGTTTGTTACAAACTCATGGAGCCTTTAGAACGATCGTTATTCCGACAGATGCTATGCTTGTAATTGCACGAAAATGAGGCGTTTCTTGCCAACGGTCAGCTTTGCACGATTGTCGGGAAAATGCGTAGCGTCTAGACTCAGCAGCTCGTCTGTTAGCTCAACGTTGTTTAATCTCACACCATCGCCTCGGATAAGACGACGCGCTTCCCCTCGAGTTTTGGCGAGCTTCGCCTCAACGAGCAGATCTATAACCGTTTTTCCGTTGAGCCATGTCTTCGCAGGAACAACGAAAGTGGGCACATGTCGAGTATCTGTGTCTGTCGTAACCTTTCCGTTCTTAAGCAAA
>JAISRK010000067.1 GCA_031273665.1 Holosporales bacterium | reverse complement strand
CTGAAACGCCTGGCAGTCTAGCCGGCCTGTTTTGGGGATATTCCGGGGAATTCACGGTAGGCGTCGTTGGGTTGCTCTATTCTTTAGGCGGTACAGGCGCGCAAATTAGCGCGATGGGATTAATTTTTCACGAATTGCTTGGTGTTCCTTTCGTACTCGGGGCTTGCTTGAGTTTTGGTGTTTTGGTGGTGTATTCGGCTTTTGGAGGCATTCGTGCAGTGGTTACTACAGACGTCATCCAGTACGCTATTATAACCATTTCGATCCCCCTTGTTGCTTACCTCTCCATAAAGTACGCCGGGGGATTAGAGACTATGTTAAGGGCTGTTCCTGCAGATCATTTAACGCTGGCTCCCATGTGCGAACAACCTCTGCGCTATATTCCTATTCTGGTATCTTTCCTCTTGTTTTTGCTCGATCCCGTATGGATACAACGCTTGTTGATGGGAAAGAATACAAAGCAGCTTAAAAAATCATTTTGTCTCAGTACATTAGTAACCTCTGCTGTTTTTGTGTGTGCGGCAATTGTGGGATTGAGTGCGTTGACGCTTGCTCCGCATATCTCTTCGTCTTCGGCTATGCCGCACATGATTCAGACGCTTGTTCCCGTGGGTTTGAGAGGTCTTATTATTGCGGGGTTGCTCGCGGCTATTATGTCGACGGCAGATTCAAACTTAAGCCTTTCTGGGATTATCGCAGTCGGAGATTTAGTCCGATCTTATAGAGGAGGGATAACGGAAAGGCAAATGATCCGATATTGCCGGTATGCGACATTGATCTTCGGCATTTTGGCTCTCCTTATTGCGCTGCGTTTTAAAAGTATCATCGATATCCTGCTGCATTTTAACGGTTTTTGGTGTGGAACGGTGCTTGTTCCTTTGTCTGTCCGTCTATTGGGACACAAAAGCAGCAAATACGCCTTTATTCGGGCGGCTGTTACTGGTGGACTGGTCGTTATTGGCTGGATCTTCTTTGATCTAGAAAAACGTTGGGGGATTTACGTCTTTTTCCCCGGTATGCTTGTTAATACGGTAGTGTTCTTTGGGATGAATGCGTATAGCAAATGGCGCGGTATATTCGCGCAAGAACAGGAACATATGAGAATTCTACGACAACAAGCAGTGGAGATGATGGATTCCTGCGAACAAATGGGGATGTTTACCGCAAATGACGAGGAATCTGATGAGATTTGAAGATACTAAATGCGTGGAAATCTGAAGAAACAGGTGCTACCGTACATTCGGTGTTTTTTCGAACTTAAATAACAAGGGGAAGAAGCAGTGAGTGTTGTTCATGCGAATGGTAAGAAACTTGCATTCGACGTTCTCCCCACAGGGTTTCAAGTGGCGGAGCGCTTAGGATGGGCGGAAAAAGCAATCGCATTCAAAACACAGCAAGGAACGTTTGATCTGGTTTGTCCTGTTTCTGAAACAGATTACGCCGAGCTTTTAACAGCAGACAATGACGAAAGTCTTGCCATCATACGTCACAGTATGGCGCATGTTCTCGCACAAGCTATCAAAGAGCTTTATCCAGAGGCGCAAATTGCTATAGGCCCCGTGATCGAAGACGGATTTTATTACGACATCGATCGTGCTACTCCCTTTACGTTAGGCGATTTCGACGGCATCGAGGCCAAAATGCGCGAGATCATAGCTCGTGCATTGCCCATTCAAAGGTCTACCATCTCGCGCGCCGACGCCTTAGCGCTCTTTCAAAAAGCAGGAGAAGGCTTCAAAGTTCGGATCATCGAGGACCTGTCCCCTGAAGCCGAAATTACAATTTATACGCAAGGGTCCTTTACGGACCTTTGTCGTGGTCCGCATGTACCAAATACAAGCTGTCTTCCCACACATTTTAAACTGATGAAATTAGCGGGTGCATATTGGCGTGGTGACTCTAAAGGGCCCATGTTGCAACGTATCTATGCGACAGCTTGGACAACACAAGAGGCTCTAGCGGCCTATATTACACGCCTTGAAGAAGCGAAAAGTCGTGATCACCGGCAGCTAGGCAAAGACATGACGCTTTTTCATTTCCAAGAAGAAGCAGCGGGATCTGTTTTTTGGCATCCTAAGGGTTGGCGGCTTTATAGAGTCCTTCAAGACTTCATTCGAAAGCGCCTCGAAAAAAATGGGTACGTTGAAGTGCACACCCCACAGCTAGTCGATCGATCTTTGTGGGAAGCCTCTGGCCATTGGGAAAAATTCCGCGAGAATATGTTTATTACAGAGACAGAGAACAAAGTCTTGGCCGTTAAGCCGATGAACTGTCCTTGCCATGTGCAAATTTTTAAAAATGCACTCAGGAGTTACAAAGAACTTCCGTTACGCATGGCAGAATTTGGGTCATGTCATCGTAACGAACCGTCGGGCTCGTTGCATGGGCTGATGCGCATTCGTGCCTTCACTCAGGATGATGCACATATTTTCTGCATGCCGGAGCAAATCGCCTCTGAAACAAAAGCATTTTGCGCTTTATTAGAAGATATTTACGCAGCACTGGGGTTTCATCGCTTTTCGGTAAAATTTTCCGACAGACCCACTAAACGTGCCGGCACGGATGCTGTCTGGGATGAGGCAGAAAAAGCGTTGCAACAAGCTGCTACGGAGGCGGGATTAACCTTTACATTGAATCCTGGAGAAGGGGCGTTTTATGGACCCAAGCTAGAATTCGTGTTGAAAGATGCTCTCAATCGAGACTGGCAATGCGGGACATTGCAAGTCGATTTTGTTATGCCAGAACGGTTAGGAGCTGAGTACATTGGGGCAGATGGAGCGCGGCATCATCCTGTCATGTTGCATCGTGCTGTTTTAGGTTCTTTCGAACGATTTGTGGGAATTCTCCTTGAACACTATGGAGGAAAGCTTCCTCTGTGGATGGCGCCTGTACAAGTCGTTATCGCGACAATTACAGATCGTGCCCATGCGTACGCCTGGGAAGTGTACGAAGCTTGTGTGCAAAGAGGGATGCGAGTCGAGCTGGACCTGCGGCCAGAAAAAATTGCTTATAAGATTCGGGAGCATTCGTTGGCGAAAGTGCCTGTTATTTTTGTCTTGGGAAAGAAAGAAGAGGACGAAAAGCAAGTTACTCTACGTTTTCTAGGGGAAGAAAACCAAACAACTTGTTCTGTTGAAAGTGGTCTTGCGCTTTTGCAAGAAAAAGCAAAGGTGCCGTAAGAGAGGTATCATGGAACCCCTGCTGCATCCGAGATGTGCCTCTTTTTCTTCCGGGCCATGTGCGAAGCCTCCAGGATGGTCGGCGGTTTTCTTGCAAGACGCCCTTGTAGGGAGATCGCATCGTTCTCCGGCGGCTGTTGAAAAGCTGCATGCGATGGAAAAATACGTGCGTCGGCTTCTTGCTATTCCAGAGGAGTACCGTCTTGCTATTCTTTCGGGATCGACAACTGGGGCTATGGAAACTGCCTTCTGGAATTTATTGGGGCCCCGAGAAGTGGACGTTCTGGCGTATGACGTCTTCGGTCACGTCTGGACGCACGATATACAAAAACAACTCGGTTTAAACACGCGTATTTTCTCTGCCCCATT
>JAISRK010000065.1 GCA_031273665.1 Holosporales bacterium | reverse complement strand
GATAGAGAACGCTGCTCAACCTATAGTTATATTCTCAACATGCCCCCGTGGCCTTTTGACGAATTCTGTGCAGAAATGTGCACGAGACAAAGAAGGCAGGAGACCTATAAACATGTGTACTGGGGGTGATTTAATGGTGTTGTGAAAACAATTTCTTCGTAAAGGACTGTACTTCCCGTGTCACGACGGCCTCTACAACACTCGAGAGATTTCTATTTATCCATTCTTGCAAAAGAGGTCGCAAGGCGTCATGGATAATGGTCTCCAGAGCATTGGACGATGAATTAGGGGCAGTGTTTTGTTTTTGCTCAAGTGTCTGGCGTAAGCGATTCAATGAAGTCAGCGTGCTATTCTGTGTTCTCGTAGAAACCTTTGAGGAAGAAATATCTTCTACAGAAGACGGAGCAGCAACAGGTTCTGGCGACAATCCCGTGTCGGTTATTCCTTCAGTGTCTTTCTGTTCCTTTACTCGCAAGTCCTCTTGAGCTCGATGCTCGGGTGAGAGATCGTTTTCTTCGTGTTCTTTCCGTTGCTCTTGGAGGTTCAGTGCCCCATTTTTATGGATCTCATCGGACATCGTTGGAGTATGCTCCTCTGGCACAAATTGTAAGTTATCGGTGTTCTTCTCGATAAGCGACAAAAAGCTTTCTGTGTTGTTGATATCCACCTGCTCGAGAGACACAATCCGTTGCGCACCCTCTGCTATACCAATATCAGGATCTGCTGGAACAATCGTCCCATCTTCCTGCACCATATCCGTTAAAACGAGGACATCTTCCGGAATTTTGTGCTGATTGAGACTCTCAGAGCTCATAATGTCCCTTATAGACGACAGAATCTCTTCAACATCATCTTCCTCTTTTTTTTGCATATTCAGCCTCTATTCTATGACAAATGGTGGATTCCAACGCGCGAGTGCCTCGTTTCCTTCGACATCGTACGGCGTGACCTTAAGATGGAGTCCCGCAGAGGTCAACCGCCCCGTCAACGCAAGCAGTGTACACGCCATAGCGACGTAATCCTTCTGAATTTTCACCGCCTGGTTGCGCGCATCCAGTAGTTTTCCTTCATAATATAAAACATCTGTCTGAGACTTCAGGCCGTACTTTGCCGCTTGTCGGACACCATCGGCCGCGATTTCGGCGCTCTCAACAGCCATCTTGCTCTGCTGTAATTGCGCTTCTGCTGCTTTAAAAGTATTCCACGTGCGGACGCACTCCGCTTCTAGGTCTAGTACAACCTTCTTCCAGGACATTTCAGCAGCAAGGGCCTCTTGGCTGACACGACGAGACGTGGAATATAGGTTTCCCTCTCCTCCATTTGCTAATAACGGTATGCTGACAACTATTGTTCCAGAACACCCTTTGGACTCCTGATCGAGGTTGCGTCGTGGTGTTATGCGGTTTTCATCTCTTGATGCGTGTAAGTTTTTATACGCTGACATTTCAAGATCTACACGGGGAAGAAGGCCGCCACGTGCACTAGATACTATATCCCGCGCTGCAAGCGCTTTTTCCTGTGCGCTTTTAAGTTCGGGACAGAACCGTTGTGCTAACTGTATTAATTCTTCTAAAGACGTTGGCAATCCTTTGGGAATATCTGGCAACGAAATCTGATTATCTGGCTTGGCGCGGATTGTAGCCTCAAACCGAGCTAGTGCAGCTTCCAAGTTCGCATGAGCAAAGGCGCATCGGTAGGTCGTGTCCGCGTGTTGCGCTCTGGCGGCAGCTACTTCGAGACGTGTGCCGGCACCCACTTCGAATTTTTTCTCAGCAGCATGCAAGTCAGATGCTAAATTCGTTTCTTGTTTTCTTGCAATGTCTAAGTGTTGATGCGCCTCCCAAACGGCTAAGTAGGCGGCAATTACACGCTGAAAAAGCTGTTGTTCCGCAGCTATCAATTCTGCACGCGCTCCAGCAACAGAGTGTTCCGCAGCGGAAATATTTTTAGTCGTCGAAAATCCGTCGAAAATGTTCTGCTGTAGTTTTACCATAGCATTACGACTTTGGCTTCTCATAATGGGCGACGTGCCGGCAGCGGGGAGTGATAGGGCTTCCATTGTCTCATTATGGCGATCGCCAGTCATCGTATACTGCGCTGTTATATTGGGCTGCCAGCGGCTATACGCGCGTCCCAAGGCGGCTTCGTCTTTTGCTTTTTTCCCGGCAATAGCGGCGGCTAACTCTGGACTGTGTAGATACGCTTGAATAAGTGCTTGTTCAAGAGTGATTGCGCCCACATCGCATGCCACAAGCATACAGATCCCCCCCCACACAGGTCTGAGCGAAAGATATTTCATAGCACTATTGCCCTTTTTCGTCGGTCCGCGTCTCTTGCCTGACCTTAAAGAGGAGATTATAAAGCACATGAACGTTAGGGTCTACGTTCATCTTGGCTGGGTGGCAGAGTGGTGATGCAGAGGACTGCAAATCCTTGTATACCGGTTCGATTCCGGTCCCGGCCTCCAAAACAGGAGATAGAAAAGTGGCAAAGATTGCGCTCACAGGTGATCGGCCTTCAGGAAAATTGCACCTTGGGCACTATGTTGGGTCGTTACTGAATCGTGTGCAGATGCAAGAAACCCATCGTCTTTACATTATGATTGCTGATGTTCAAGCGCTAACGGACAATTTCGAGCATCCAGAAAAGATTGCCGAAAGTGTCTTTGAGCTGTCACGCGATTATCTTGCTATCGGAATAGACCCCGCAAAGACAACCATTTTCATCCAGTCGCAGGTGCCAGAGTTAACGGAACTGATGGTGTATTATCTCAATTTCGTAACCTTAGCACGCCTAGAGCGTAATCCGACTGTCAAAACGGAACTCGCGCAGAAAGGTCTTGAAACTTCTGTTCCTGTGGGATTTTTGTGCTATCCAGTTGGGCAGGCGGCGGACATTACAGCGTTTAAGGCGGAGCTGATTCCGGTGGGAGAGGATCAATTACCGCTGATCGAACAATCCAATGAGATTGTGCGGCGCTTTAACCACACCTACAACACGGATCTGTTAAAAGAAGCCCAACCACTGCTCAGTAAAGCGAGCCGGCTCGTGGGAATAGACGGCAAAGCGAAGGCAAGCAAGTCTCTGAACAACGCGATTTTTTTGTCTGACTCTCCCGAAGACATTCGGACAAAAGTCTTCGCGATGTTTACCGACCCTAATCACGCCCGCGTCAGTGATCCAGGACGGGTGGAAGAAAACGTTGTTTTCACGTATCTTGATGCTTTTTATCCGGATGCTGAAGAAATAGCGGCACTTAAGGCGCATTATCAGCGCGGAGGCCTTGGTGACACAACTATCAAGGACTTGCTCAATACGACGCTGCAGACGCTGCTCGAACCCATTCGCGAGCGTCGTCAAACGTTTGCACGTAAAGCTCTTTGCGACATTTTGCAAGCAGGTACGCATGTAGCACGCAGCGCAGCGCAACAAACGCTGGAAGAGGTGCGTCGTGTCATGGGTCTGCGGTATTTTGACTGATAAGGCGCAAATGGACGGCGCCTCTACGCCCGAGCAAAATCTGCACGGAACGCAGCACTGTAACGCGTGTTCTTTCTTCTTCCATGCCTTGATTTCTGCGTTGCGTCGTGGGATCACGGTCGCTTTAGGAAACTGGATCCTTTAGTATTTCCCCGATATCCGATAGACACGCGAAATCCACGACTTCTGGAGGAGGTATGTGGTGGTCTCGGACGTGTTGCAGAATATGCTCGGTGAGCGTGTGCAGGACGTGATGGCGTATATTTTTTTCTGCAATCGCCAGTTGCTGAGAATACAAGTCCTGTGCTGCGCGCATTTTTTGCTTGAGTAATACAGCGTGGGCTTTCTGGCGTTCTTGCAAATCACGTTGTGTCGCTTCTTTCAAAGCGGCAACCTCGGCGTACGTCTGTGCCGTTTGCTCTTCTAGTCGTTTTTGAATGTTCCGCGCTTCTCTTCTCAATGTC
>JAISRK010000060.1 GCA_031273665.1 Holosporales bacterium | reverse complement strand
ACATCCTCTATCCAACAAACCGATGGAGTGGCCCATTACTCTTTATGGATGGTTTTTGATACTGCTTATGCAGAGGCACGCCTTAAAAAGCCACAGCTGAATATACAACTCTAGATTGTATTTTTAACACTCGGTCCTCCCTTAACTCAGTGTATGAAGGCGCTATAAAGAGTGCGATGAAAAAAAACCACTGTTAAGGTAAACACAGCCTCAAGTTGCACTATTTTGAAGTGCTCAACGCGTGAGAGATAATTCTTGGTGTTCCCTGTACAAAAGCGCGCGTTAAAAAACCACAGTTGAAGTAAATGCAACCTTAAGTTGAGCGCTTTGGTGTCCATGAGCACATAAATCAACTTTTCAACCCCTCCTTTTCTTCAGTTAATCTTTTCCCAACGGATCATCTGAGTGCTCAAACCACGTGGCCTACGGACATCTCTGCACAGAATTTGCCAAAAAGTCACGGAACATATCTCAAAATACAATCGCAAGTTGTATATCGTTCTCCATCCAATGAACCGTTGCTGTGGAATAATTTGTTATTCTTTAGGGAGGCGCAGCTTTAGGTTGTATAAACTAAAGGGACAAACGGTATAAAAAGAGACGTTTTTCCCCTTTAATTACCCATTCCGCATCGCTCACCCCCACCTCACCATATATAACCAATGGTTGTGTAAAATAAAAACACATACCTCTCGCTAATGGAGCGAGGGAATAAAGATACGCTTCTTAATCAAAAGCTTGAGTTGATCCCCTCAGAACAGAGCTTTATGCTGCCCTCGATGCGCAGCGTATGGATTAAAAACTTCGGATGTCAGATGAATGTCTATGATGCCGCACGCCTTACAGGGGTGCTGCAAGGACGTGGCTATCGTGTCGTTGAGACGCCCGAAGAAGCGCATGTTATAATCCTAAACACGTGTCATGTCCGGGAAAAAGCAACAGAAAAAGTATTCTCTGACTTGGGCCGGTTGCGTCTTCTGAAAGAAGGGCCGTTAGCACCGAAAATTGTGGTGACAGGATGTGTGGCCCAAGCACTTGGAAAGGAGATACTACAGCGCACACCGTGGGTAGATCTTGTCGTCGGACCACACGCTGTTCACAAAATCCCTGCCCTCCTTGCTGATTTGTCATACACACCGGTTGCGTCTTCTGAAAGAAGGGCCGTTAGCACTGAAAATTGTGGTGACGGGATGTGTGGCCCAAGCACTTGGAAAGCCGCACGTGTGTTCCTAGATGGCTCGGCAGCAGAGAAGTTTCAAGAACCATCCCCGTCTCCCCTGCCCGCCTTTGCTTCTTCAAGTGTTACGGCGTTTCTTCCTATTCAAGAGGGGTGCGACAACTTCTGCACGTATTGTGTCGTGCCATACACTCGCGGACGCGAATTTTCGCGCCCGGTAACAACGATTCTTGCAGAAGCCCGCGATCTGCTGCAACGCGGTGTTAGCGAGATCACCGTCATAGGACAAAATGTGAATGCTTATCGTGGAGAAAACGAGCAGCATACCCCCTGCGACTTTGGAACCTTATTATGTCGCGTCGCAGCGCTACCAGGATTGCGCCGCCTGCGCTACACAACATCGCATCCATGGTATGTCAATGACAGTTTGCTTCTCGCGCATGCGACGTTGCCACAGCTCATGCCTTTTGTGCATCTGCCGGCGCAATCTGGCTCTGATCGCGTATTAAATGCCATGCATCGCCCGTATACAGTGCGCGATTACTTGATGGCTGTAGACAAATTACGGAGTGTACAGCAGGAGATAGCTTTCTCTTCAGATTTTATCGTCGGATTCCCGGGAGAAACGGAACAGGATTTTCAAGAGACGCTGTCACTGGTCGCGCGCGTTACATACGCGCAAGCTTATGCCTTCAAATACAGTCCCCGCGCAGGAACTCCGGCGGCCTCTTTCCCAGATGCCGTACCAGAAGCCATCAAAGAAGAACGCCTCGCACGTCTTTTAGAGGTCTTGGCATCGCAACAGCACACCTTCAACCTGCAAAGTTTAGAACAAGTTGTGCCTGTTCTTTTTGAAAAACCCGGACGCCATAGCGGAGAATGCACAGGACGCACTCCACACTTCCAATCGGTCTCTGTGAGTATCGATCAAGACCATATTGGCCGCTGCCTGCCTGTGCGGATAACAGAAGTGTTGCCGCATAGCCTAAAAGGCATTGTCGAACAGTCGGCCGAAGACCGTCCCCACCTTCATTAGCGTTCGCATGCAGAAGTCCCGAGTAACCAATAAGCGGAAACGTCTCTTTATTTTTTTCGAAAAGACTCAAGATCGACGATTTTCCCGGGAGTTTTCTTGCCCTTGGTACTTGGGGAAGAAGATTCTGGAGACGGGTCCGTTTTTCTCGTGACAAAATCCGGCAAAAATTGTAGTCCGAATTTTACAGAAGGGTCGGAAAAAGAGGTCAATCCACTAAAAGGAATGGATAAATTTTCTTGAATACCATTAAAGCTTAGGGTCACAGAAAACTCATATTCATTTACGCGGAGGTCCCAGAATTGGTGCTGCAAAACGATCGTTATTTGGTCGGGATACGACTCGCGCAGAAAATCTGGCACCTTTGTCTCAGGATGATCGGTACGAAAAGTAATATAAAAATGGTGAGGAGGATGGATGCCCCCGCGGGTGGCTTCTTCGAGCACACGTCGAACAACTCCTAGAAGTGCGTCTCTCGCATATGCTCCATAAGGAATGTGAAAAGCCATGTTCTCCTCCGTTCAACGTCGTGACGCGCGGTAGTTTTCTCTCGCCATTAGAAAACACGGCGTCAGGATCAGTGTCAAGACAGAGGCGAAAATAACACCACTAACGATGCACGTTGCTAACTGTTTCCACCACTGCGTTGAAGGAGCGCCGAAACTCATAGAGAGATCAAGGAAATCGATGCTGAACCCAAACATCATCGGCAACAGTCCCAGAATCACCGTAATTTTTGTCAGAAAAACGGGACGTAAGCGCTGCGCGCCTGTGCGGATAATCCGTTCTCGTACGTTCTTAATGCGATCACAGAAATGGTCATAAGTATCAATAAAGATGATGTTGTTACTGACGATAACGCCCGCCAAACCGATGATGCCAATCCCTCCCATCACCACTCCAAATGGCATACCGCGAAGGAAAAGTCCAAGAAACACCCCGATTGTCGACATAACCACTGCTGACATTACCACGCCGGTGCTAAAGAAGCTGTTAAACTCTACCAGCATGATAATCATAATCAGCCCAAGTGCAATACCGAAGGCTTGCATCAGAAACTGCGCGGCTTCGGCCTGATCGCGCGTTTCTCCTTTAAAGACGCACGTCACGTCTGGTACGAGCGGATCTGTCGCAAGATATGCACGGACTTTCTTGATGATATTGTTGGCTAACGCACCAGGCTTCAAAGTGCCCTCGATGCGCACAAAGGGCAACCCATCACAACGGCGTAATGTCGTAAGGCTCGTACC
This sequence comes from Holosporales bacterium, assembly GCA_031273665.1. Lineage (GTDB taxonomy): Bacteria > Pseudomonadota > Alphaproteobacteria > UBA3830 > JAIRMZ01 > JAITIJ01. The sequence continues at coordinate 2,910 of JAISRK010000060.1, read as the reverse complement.
CACTTTGCGTTCGACAAAATTGCTCATAGGCATGAGGCCGTACAGCGTTCGAAGCTGCAGTCGATCAAGTTCGTCGACCATCCTCTCTTCAGGAGGAAAACGCAACATGATGTCTATCTCATCGGGACTGTCGTCCGGACGAAACGCCCCGACTTTGACACCACGCGTGATGAGCTGCACAGCTGTCCCAATAGCGCTGATATTTGCTTGATAACGCGAGGCTTCGGCACGATTGACACACAGGCGCCACTCAATACCTGCGATGGGTTGATTATCCTGCACCGTATCGAGTTCGGGAAGACTTTCAAGAAACGCTCGAACGCGCCGAGCTTCTTTTCGAATCTTTGTGTGAGAAGTACCCGTTAAATCGATGCGTACTGGTTTGTTTGGTGGGCCCTTTTTTTCTTTTTCGATAACAATACGAACACCGGGGACATGCAAGCGCCGCTCAATATCTGCAATAATGTCGTCGGCGGATCGGCGTTCTTTCCAATCAACGAACTCAATAGTGATCGCGCCAATTTCATCTTCTGTTGAACTCGCTCCGAGCGATCCGGATTTGGAATTCGCTGCGCGCATCGATCCCGCTTTAGAGTAGATCGATTGGAGTTCTTTCATATCCAAAAGTGGCGCTTCCACACTTTTAACAATGCGATCACGTTCAAATACCGACAAATTTCCTCGAGCCTGGACGCGAATAACTGCTGTGGTCGGCTCGATAGCAGGAAAGAACTCCACACCACGTCCAAAAAAGATATAGAGAGACATAACCGCAACAAGCGTTCCGATCGCACTACCGATGATTTTCCAAGGACGATCGAGGGCCCATTCCAGCACCTTAATATACTGACGTGTAAACCCCGTGATCTTCTGTAGGTTGTCCGTCTCATAATTGATTGCTTTGTGGGACTGCTTCTGATGGGATGTTCTCTGCACCAAAATCCCCCCTATCGTTGGCACAAAAATAAGCGCCATAGCAATCGACGCAACGAGCGTGGCAATTAAGGTAATCGGTAGAAAGCGCATCACCTGACCAATAAAATTAGGCCAAAATAAAAGCGGCATAAAAACAACAAGAATGGTACTAATGGAAGTAATCACTGGCCAGGCCATACGCTGCGCAGCGATCCGATACGCCTCTTTAGGCGCAAGTCCCTCATCGATTTTGCGATCGGCATATTCCACAACAATAATCGATCCATCCACTAACATACCGACGGCAAAAATCAGGCCAAAAAGAACGATCATATTCAGGGTGTGTCCGTTCATGTACAAAAACAGAATGCCGGCGAGAAAGGAACCTGGCACGGATAAGCTAATAACCATGGCGGAGCGCCATCCGAGAGATAACACAATGACGATCATGACCAAAATGATCGTGAGGAGAATGTCATTCTGAAGTTCCGACAGGAAATCGAGAATCATCTTCGATTGGTCTTGTGCGAAAGCCACTTTAAGAGTCGATGGCCATTTTTTCTGGACTTCAGCCGTAGCTGCGCGCACCTCCTTAATTGTTCGGATGATATTCTCTCCCGTGCGCTTCGTAATTTCGATAGTTACAGCAGTTTCTCCATGATCGCGTGCAAAACTTTCTGGATCCTTGTAAGTACGAGAGACCGTTGCAATGTCTTTGACGCAGATCACTGCGTCTTTTGTGCTGAAGATAGGAACTTCCATAATATCAGCAGCGTTTTGGAATAGACCGGGAACTTTGATAGGAAAGCATCCGACATCCGTTGTAATGGTCCCCGCTGAAATAAGGCTATTATTCTGCTGAAAGAGAAAAGGCAACAGCTGAACTGGCACGCCATAGTTAATAATCTTGGCTGCGTCTATTTCGATATCAATGACCTCGTCTCGATCTCCAACAATTCCAGCCTTTAGCACGCCTGAGACATGGGATTCGATATGGTCCTTTAGTTCGCGCGCCGCTCTGTACAAAAACCGTTGCGGAACGGCGCCAGAAAGTTTGATAACCAGCACTGGCAGTAAGCTCAAATTGATCTCGGTTACGACGGGGTCGTTCGCATCTGATGGAAGATCGGGTTTGGCGGTATCGACTTCATTTTTCACATTCTCTTTGGCTTCGTCGATATCGTAGCCTGCCAGAAATTCCACAACCACCATGGCGCCGCCTTCATAGGCCGTTGAGGTCATCTCTTTCACACCCTCTATCGAGCGAATTTTTTGCTCCACAGGCCGAATTAACAGGCGCTCCGCGTCTTCGGGCGAAATCCCACGACAGGGAATATTGACGGTCATCACTGGAATTTTTACATCCGGAAAAGACTCCTTAGAGATGGAAACGTAAGAGATGGATCCCGCCAGCAGCAGAAACAAAAACAGGAATAGCACCATGCGCGCATGGTCAAGGAAAAAATCAATGATCCTCCGCATGCTTTTTTATTCCTCTTGCACTACCGGTGTCTGTCCAACAGAAACAAAATCTTGACCAAGTATGATCATGCGGACCGAGTCTTGAGGTCCAGAAACCCACGCACCTTGATCATCTAATGAAAGGATCTGGACTTCGCAGAAGCACACTTTTCCGTCTTCGTCCAAAATTTTTATGCCCGTACGCCCCTCATCAGAAAGGCATAAAGCCGAAGAAAGAATGCGGAACGCTTTTTGCGCTGGCCCTTTGACAAACACCTCAGCTGTCATCCCATCCGCCAGCGTCCCATCGTTGGTCACACGCACATCCATACGGTACATACGCGTGAGCTGATCAGCAACAGAAGTAAGAGACACGATTGCTGCCGGATATATCGCTCCCCTTATACGGGCTACAACTGATACTGCTTTTCGAGCAAGGAGAAAATCTCGTTCTGAACAATACGCAACAATACGCACTGTAGAGAGATCTGCCACTGAAGCAATCTTTGTTCCTACATTGACTGTCTCTCCGAT
>JAISRK010000051.1 GCA_031273665.1 Holosporales bacterium | reverse complement strand
GCCTTATTGCTCGCCCTTTAGGGGCCATCTTTTTTGGATATATCGGGGATATCTGGGGCAGAAAAAGGGCCCTGCTCATCTCGATTTACATGATGGCGATTCCTACTGCTGCTATGGCGTTGCTGCCGACGTACGCGCAGATTGGTGTGTGGGCAAGCATTTTGCTTACCCTGATCCGTATTCTGCAAGGATTGGCATTAGGAGGAGGATTCACCGGAACGATAGTGTTTCTTTATGAGCATTCGAGCCAAGAGAAAAAGGGAACGTTCTCTTCTTGGGCGCCATTCAGTCTTGTCTTTGGTTTCGTGATTGGTGCGATAACAGCGACTTTTATGGCAACTGTGCTCACAGCCGATCAATTAGAGAGCTGGGGATGGCGTATTCCTTTTGGTCTCAGCTTTTTTGGCGTTTTTATTGCACGATATGTAAGAAATAAATTGCAAGAGACGAAGGAATTCCTCGCCAGCCGAAAGAAGCAACCTAAGAAGAAAGAGCAGTCATTATTGCGCAATCTGATCAAGCATCATTGGAAAGCGCTAATCTTGGTGACATGGATTGATATCCTGACTGCCTGTGGATATTTCTTGCTTTCCGTCTTTTTTCCAACGTATTTCGTGGAAATCCTGGGATTCGAGAGGAAAACGAGCTTCTATATTATGACGATCAACATGATTCTGTTCTCTCTCGCTATTCTTTGCGGAGGGTGGCTGTCAGATCGCTTGGGCAAAAGAAGGCAAATGCTTTTGGCAACTGTGGCGTTAGCTGCAGCTGCTTATCCTTTGTTCTTGGCGTTCCAGTCGGGGCCTGTGTGCGCTTTGTTTGGACATTTAGGGCTTATCGTTCTCTTTTCTATTTACTATGGGCCGATTCCGGCGACCATTTGCTCTATTTTCCCGACAAATACGCGTCTTATAGGAGTATCCATTGCGCACAACTTTGCCATGGCCGCTTTTGGTGCTTACGCGCCGACGTATGCCACGTATCTTGTGAAATGGACAGGCAATATCGCGATGCCTTCTGCATTATTTGTAGCTAGTTCCCTCATAACGGCAGTGGGATTGTACATTTGGAAAGAAGGCAAGCACTATTAGACGTCTTGCGTAGTCTTTTTTCTCGCCGTGTTCGCCGTTGAATGAAAACCGGGATGTGTGCTGTCACACATGCCGGTTTTTTTGTGTTGGTCTTTTGAAAATCTCTCAAATAGCGTAGGGTCTAAGGAGGTCTGTCCTTACATCGGATGGGTGGTCGAGCGGTTGAAGGCACCGGTCTTGAAAACCGGCAAGGGGGTAACTCCTTCGTGGGTTCGAATCCCACCCCATCCGCCATGAATGTTTACGAAAATAGCGCTTTTTTTATCCACTGGCGCCGCGAACAGATCAAGAAGCGCTCGACTAAAGCGGTTTTTTCATACGAAAGAGGGGTGGAACGGAAAGATAAAACATCTATTTGTGTACTCATCACCCTAAAATGGGACAATTACGAGTTGCATTACTCTTTAATACAGCAGGTTTCCAAAAATATATCTCACGTATCAGATCTCAGTAGCCCTCTTGCGCATTCTCATCGGGGTATCGAGCATTTCTAAGTTGGGGGGGCTACCGATGAACTTCCCATTGTTCCGTCATGTTAAATGGGGAAAAACTGAATTTCTATGAGGTATGAACGCTCGTTACGTTAACGTTTTGTTCTGAAAATGTGTGCTAGACTCCTAGCTAACGAGGGATGACAGAGTGTTTTTCGTGAGTTGCTCAGATGCGAGAGGGTAAAAGATGGAATTTGAACGAGAACAACAGAACGGTATAACGCTGTTAAAGCCAAAAGGGCGCATCGATACAGTTTCTTCTCGTACGTTTGAAGAAGCTTTAGCTGCCCTTATAGACAAAGAGCACTGCAAGAAATTGATTATCTCCCTAGAGCATATCGAGTACATTTCAAGTGCAGGGCTACGCGTGTTTCTGATAACAGGCAAGAAACTTAAAGGCCCTGGTGGGGGTCTGGTATTGTGTTGTATGGCGGAACGTATTCTTGACGTCTTCCGTATGAGTGGATTTGACAAGATTATTAAAATAACGACTACTGTAGAAGACGCTAAAAAAGTATTCGCTTAGGAGAAAGCGTAAGAAACAGTAGAGTCGTGCCTCTATTCTTTCCACGCGGTAGATGTAATCTTGGTAATATTCGCTAAGATATCGTCTGTCGCATCTATGATAGAAGTGAGAAACCCTTGTGGTTCTGCAACATTCCGCGTTTCTTCCGCGATAATTTCGCTGTATCCGCGAATAGCATTAATGGGTGTACGCATGTCGTGTCGCAAAGCGGATGCGAAGCTTTCTGCCGCTGCTGATTCTTCATTAGGGGGAGGGGAAGTCGTCCTTTCGACAAAAGCGCGCAACGTTTCTATCGCTTTTTTAATTTGTTGTAGATCGTTTGTATAAGTGTCGGGAAGTTTCCCTTGTTTCACGCATGCGACGAGAGAATCGGTACCCTTTGCAATAACATCGACGGATCGACGTAATTCTTTTTGAATGTTAGAGGCAAGAGTCACGATTTCCCCTTGCTTAACAGTGCATCTATTTTTCCAGTCAGTCGCGTGAATTCTATGGGTTTCGTATCATAATCATCGCTGCCCGCTTTCATCGCTTTGGCTCGGTCTGCTGCTAACGCGTGTGCTGTAAGCGCGATAATAGGGATATGCTTCATTCTGGGGTTGGCTTTAAGGCGCTTAATGGCTTCCAAACCGTCGATAACTGGTAGGTCTAAATCCATCAAGATAAGGTCGGGCATGGCGCTTGTGGCAAGATCGAGGCCTTCCTGCCCATCGACGGCGACAACGACATCAAACCCCTTGCGCTCTAGGCGTCGGGAGAGCATATCGCGATTCAATTCGTTATCCTCTACGAGGAGAATTTTTGCCATTTTTGAACCTCTAATATGTTCACAATACAAAAAACATATTAAAAAATTGTTAATAATATTATTCCAGAGCTGGGATCCCGCGCCTCCGCACGGGTGGCTATCTTCCTTGGGTGTTTTTTTCTATGATGGACATTACGTTGAGCATAAACAGGGACATAAATGTCGCCCCATAGAATCATTATTATCGGATCTGGACCGGCAGGATACACAGCCGCTTTATACCTTGCCCGAGCTGGGTTGGCGCCTACCGTTATTACAGGGCCTTTTTTAGGAGGTCAATTAACCACTACGCGAGAAATTGAAAATTTTCCAGGTTTTGCTACGCCTCTTTCTACTTCTGTATTGATGGAAACGATGCGTGCACAAGCGGAGCGTTTTGGTGCGAACCTTGTCTCAGACTCTATCTTACGTGCGGATTTCTCTTCCTCCCCCTTTGTGTGTTACGGAGAAGAAGGGACGTACACAGCAGACGCCGCCATTATCGCTACTGGTGCAATGGTGCGGTGGTTGGATATTCCAGGAGAAGAGCGATTGCGTGGGGCTGGTGTGTCCGCTTGTGCTACGTGCGATGGGGCCTTTTTCCGGAACAAAACGGTCGCTGTCGTGGGAGGGGGCAATACGGCTGTTGACGAAGCATTGTTTCTCGCGCGTTTGGCTTGCAAGGTATATCTTATCCATCGACGCGATACACTGCGGGCGGAGGTTATCCAACAAAACCGGCTTTTTGCCTGCGAGAAGATTACATGTCTATGGAACAAGCGTGTTGTATCTTGCCAAGGAGAAAAGCGGCTAGAGTCAATTGTGTTAGAAGATGTGCAAACAGGTCTTTCCGAGGAGCTTCCCTTAGAGGGGTTATTTGTTGCAGTTGGGCATACTCCTTCGACGGAGGCTTTTAAGGGGCAGGTGGCGCTGACGCCTGATGGGTACATTGCCACGACTCTAGGACGCACAGACACTTCTGTTCCTGGTGTTTTTGCCGCAGGAGATGTATGCGATTCTGTTTATAAACAAGCGATTACAGCGGCCGGTCAAGGATGTATGGCAGCTCTGGATGCCGAACGATGGTTGTCTGGGAAAAAAGACTTGTCGTAATACTTCTTTAGGATTGCTGCAAAGAGGGATCAGATTCTTAAAAAGACGTTTTGTCGCGTACGGAAGAGCGACGCGGCTTTCTCGTATTATCCTTCTTCGGCGTTTCCGCAACAAGCACAATATGTTTGAATCCCGCTCGGCTAATACAGCTCATGACCTCAAGTATGCGTCCATACGACAGCCGTCGACTGCCTTGAATATAAATACGCGTTTCGGCGTTGGCATTTGTAATGGCCAGTAATTTGGGTACTAAAGTATTTAAATCCAGACGCGTATCACCGTGTAATCCACTGAGAAAAATGCTGCCATCTGCTGTCACAACGACATTAAGAGGCTCTGCTTTTTCTACAAGGGTGGGGGCATGTGCTTGCGGCAAATCGACTTTCACACCGACATTCAAAATGGGGGCAGTGACCATGAAAAGAACCAATAACACAAGCATGACGTCGACAAAGGGGGTGACGTTAATGTCGCTAATGGGTCGTCGCTTTAGGTGCCGTAAAAAGCGCACATGTCTCATAGAGATTACATTTCCTCGATTTGACGTGATAAAATAATAAGAAATTCATCGATAAAGCCATCTAATCGCGTTGCATATGAATCTACTTCGCGGGAAAGGTAATTGTACGCAATCACCGACGGAATGCAGGCGAGCAATCCCAAAGCCGTTGTGAACAAAGCTTCTGCTATAGCGGGGGCAACCGTTGCAATGCTCGCATTTTGCTCTAAACCGATAGCCTCAAAGCTTGTCATGATTCCCCACACCATGCCAAATAGCCCAATAAAGGGAGTAGAGGAACTGACGGTAGCCAAGAAGGGCACGCCTTTCTCCACAGGCTTCATTTCTTGAATAGCGGTAAGACTCATCAATCGTTCAATGCGCTCTTTAAGAGATTTTTTTACGTCAAAAGAAGTTCTGGCCACGCCTTTGTCGAGTGCGCGTTTCCACTCACGCATGGCGATGATAAAAATTGAGGAACAAGGGTCAGCCGCAGTGTCTCCGATGTAACTGTACAGGGAATCTAAGGAAGCGCTGGACCAAAAAGCCTTCTCAAAGCGGCTGGTATAATATTTCAACCGGCGCAGATGAATCATCTTCGTAAAGATAATCGTCCAGCTCCAAAAAGAGGCAGCAAGAAGAACTACGATGACGCATCGTACCGCAAAAGAGGCTCCGATAAACAAGCTCAGGAGGGATATTCCACCAAAATGTTGTACAGCTGCTGAGGTGACATTAACAGTTGCTGTGGCGGTTGCGGGTTCCATAAACGTCTACTTATCCTCCGGTATTGCTTTGGCGCTTGTATTATCAGATCGAAGTCACGCCAAATACCCGACTCTGGTGGAGCCGAGGGGGATCGAACCCCTGACCTCGACATTGCGAACGTCGCGCTCTCCCAGCTGAGCTACGGCCCCCTATGCGGCGTATGGTTCTTGATGTGGGCAAGAAAGTCAAGGGAGAGGGGGCGGCGTTTCTTGACTTTGTCCTTTTTGGGCCTGGTATTGCTCTTGTTGTGCGATGGCTTCTTCAACAGATGGAGCGATATTGACAAAGACCTTTACGTGAATTTCAGCATGGAGGGAGACAGTAACTTCAAAGACACCTATCTCTTTAATAGGCTGAGGGAGAAGTATTTGACTGCGTGTGATTCCTTTTCCTAAGGCCGTGGCGATATCACGAGAGGTCACTGACCCGTACAATCCGCCCTTTTCGCTAGCTTGGCGCACAATAGACACCCACGTCCCTTCGATGGAAGTGGCTATACTTTGTGCTGCTTTTTGCTGCTTTTGATAGAGCGCTTGTAAATGCTCTTTCTGTTGCTCGAAATAGGCGCGTTCTTTCTCGGTCGCCCGCAACGCAAGTCTTTTCGGGAGTAAGTGATTGCGCGCGTAGCCAGGTTTGACGTTGACAATATCTCCCATACCGCCAAGCTTGCCAATTTTTTGCAAAAGAATAACCTGCACTTGTCTCATTTCTTTTTTTCTTAATTCTGTGTACTACTTGAGCGGCACTATAAAGGAAATTGCGATAAGTGACAACAGCGCTTCCATTACGAAGACGTGCAACGAGCTGTCTGGGAAAGCGGGTGGCTTTTTAACAAAATTGCCTCTCGATTTTCGGCAACTTTGTGGAACATTCCGGGAAACTGCGTCGCGATCGTCGATTCATCTTGTGCGTGGGCGAGAAGGAATATGGGGGTTTGGTTGATCACTGGGCGGAGGTCTTCCAGCGAGGGGACAGAGGATTTTGGTGTGCGTTTCAGTCCATAGGAGAGGTCTAGGCTCCTTTCTCCAACAATCATCACCGGCAGGCCGTAATAAAACGCAAAAGCAGAGATATTTTCAAACCGAGCATAGCAATAAACAGGGCACATCGGGTCTTTTAAGACGATTTTTGACAACGACTCAGACGAATGCTGTGCGATGTCATAAGGGGATCTCCCCAAAAGATACATCAACCCGAGGCAAAAACAGGTGGAGACGGTGTAGATCGCACTGTTCCGTATTTTTAAGCGTAGGGCGAGTAATGCCGAGAGAAATGGATGGATCAACAGCAAATAGTAATTAGCTTTGGCGATAGAAAAAGAGAAAAACAGAAAGGGAACGCAGATGGAGGCCAAAAGAAATCGTTCGACAGAGGAATATGGTCGAGTCAGGCGAATTCCCCCCCCCAAGAATACCGTCCACGGCAAAAGTTGAATCAGTAAGCGGGGAACATAATACCAAAAGGACCCTCTGTAGTAGTCACATGGTTTGCGCTGCCCGAGAAAACGCAAAACATGCTCGTTTATAAAATACGTCCAGATGAAGTCCGGGTCTGCGTGTGCGGCCAATACATGCCAAGGAACAGAAACGCAGAAGAAAACGAGTAGGCCCACAGGATGGAACAAATGCTTCCAGCGCGACCACCCGTTTTCTGTAGTGAGAAATACGCATAGGATACCCCCCATCAATATGCAGGAGACAAAGCCTTTTGTTAAAATTGCAAGGCCCAAGCTTCCATACCAACCGCACAAAAAACAGAGCCGGCGCGTTTTCCACCAACGATAAAATAGGAACAGCGCTGCCGAAAACATGGCTGCAAACAACCCCTCCATATATACCATTCGTCCAGAAATGAGGCCGCCAATGCTGCAAGCATAAAGGACCATTGCGGTATGCCGTGCACGTGTGGTGGCATTATCCGCTTTCATGGCGTATGAAAGAACTGCAACTGTTCCTAAAACTGCCAAAGCCGGCACAAGACGTGCAGATGAGGTACCTATGCCGAACACTTTGAAACAGATTGCTATTAGCCAGAATAAAAGAGGCGGTTTCTCGATATAAGGCACCCCATTAAGATGCGGAATGATCCATGAAGAGCGCCCTTCTGCCATCGCACGTGCAATGCTGGCGTAAAGGCCCTCGTTGTTGTCTAAGAGCGGATATGCTCCCTGGTACCACAACACCGAGAAAATAACCGTTCCCCAAGCAATATTTTTCTCGAGTTGAGAAAGTCTAAAAGGAGGCATGTATCTTCCACCGAAGAGTCGATGTTTCTTCATCAGTGGGATAGTACAGCGTAAGGACTTTTGTGGCTACTGGAAGGCCCTCTTCCAAGACGAATGATCCAGCACGCAATTCCGCGCAACCAGCAGGAGAAAAGCAAAAACGCCATTCTTTTGCCTCGGATAGGCGGCAAGAAAGAACCGCATTTTGCAAGTGAAAGTCTCCTTCACCGAGAAAAGTAAACGACAGAGAAGTCGAAAATCCTGGCGGTGACGATAGCTCTTCTTCTCCGTGTAGCTCTCCTTCTTCGGCAAAAAAGTGCAAGCTGCGTCTTAGGTGAAAAGGCTCGCCTTCAAGGTGCCAACGTGCAATGCCTTGTATCCAGCATTGTCTTTTACTTTGTTTTACATCCAGCAAGGGTAAAACGCGTGTGCTGATGATGGGTCTATAAGCAGCGCCATGAAAAACATCGTTCACCACACAGATATGGGTGCCGAGAATAAGGCGATTCCCTTGGTAGCTATATTCCGTGTTCAAAGGAGAAAAAGTGTTTTTAAGAGAAGGAGAAAATACTTCTTTCTGAACAAGCACCATATGATCTGCCGTTTTGACAGAGAAAAAATTAGGAGAAACCCGGGTTACGAACGTATGAGGAGATGGCGTATGCGCGCGCGTCAGGGCCAAGGCAACAATACCCTTTTTAGGCAAGTATTTGCTTCCCATTAAGCTGAGGCCACCATCTGGTTGTTGGAGTAAGCGCAACCGCTCTGCTAAATGCCAGATAGTTTCATCTAAAAGTCCTTTGGAAGGAAGCGCATGGACTCGTCCCAATGTTGTGCGGATATCAATTAGCAGGCACAGCGCTTCTAAAAGCTCCCAAGGATGACCCTCTTCAAGAGAGATACTTTTTTCTAAAGCCGAAGAGAAATCAGCGACGGCTTCTGTCAAAAAATGGCCTGCGTGACCATAAAGAGCCACCGTTGTGCACAAAACGCCTTTGGAGACGTGTAAATCCATAAGCCGTACACCATCAAGCGCCGTGATGCGCCGCAGATATCTGTATTGTTTCGTCAAGCTCTTCAAAAAGGCGTGTTTGAAAGCGGCATCTGCCGTTTTGGCGACGAAGCTGTAAGCATGAACCCACGCTGAAAGACGCTTTCCAAGTACGTCAGGTCGCCAGGCTAAAGGAGAAATCTTTGGAAAATGCTCCATCCAACAAGACACTAAATTCCTTGCCAACAATCGTTGCTGAGCCGTTCCAATTGCGGCCAAGATGCCGAGCCAGGAAAATCCATGCAATTCTGCTTGTTCTTCTTCTGTTAATCCAGACATCTCCCAGAATATTTCGGTACGTTCTAAGCAGAGAGACCGTCCGCTACACAGCAGGGAAAACGTGTTGTGGAAAGTCTCGGAAAGGGCGTATTCCGTTGGCCACGTCTGTGGTATCTCCATTTTCAGCGTTTTAGGTGTCGTGCCTGTTAGCGTCAAAGCATAAACCGGCAGTCGCGCACTCAAACGATGCGTTCTTGAGGAAAAAACGCGTAACGAGGAGTAAAACTCGCGTGCGAGAGCTACGTTATGCGACACAAGCCCCTCTTATACAACAATACAAGCATCCTACGGGCACTTTTATACGATTCTCCCAAAAAGACGGCTCCCAAAACAACCGTTTACCATAAACACTCTTCTTTGAGCGCGTGAGGAAGTAAAGTTTCCTTTTAACGTAAGAACCATCCATTAATAAAGGGGAGAATAAAACAAAGAAGCTTTTCCAACGCATAGCGCTTTTTTGTGTACTTCTGAGTAGTGAACGGTTTATTAACAACGCATCCCCAATAAAATTCTTTTATCATCCTTTCTTGTAAGGGCCGAAGCAAAGAAAGGATTTATAAGTCCCCTAATAGATTCCGTAAAACAGTGCAGAGCATTTGTCAACAAGAAAAAGAGCAGACAAACAAAAGTTGCGTGAAAATTCCATAAAAAAAGGAGTAAAACAAAAGAGATTTATAAAGCGTG
>JAISRK010000080.1 GCA_031273665.1 Holosporales bacterium | reverse complement strand
TGACGATCTCTTGACAGAGATTCAAGAGGAGTTACAACGAGAAAAGATCATCAAGTTTTGGCAAACATATCATAAGCCTCTCATTGCTGGCGTGCTCGTGGTCATCGTTGGCATTGTGGCATACTCCTCTTGGAGTCAGCACGCGCAGAACAAGGCCGAAGCGACGTCAGCAGAACTCATAGAGATAGCGCATATTGCGGCCAGAGGGGACATGCCACAGGCTTTTCTTCGCTTAACAGCGCTTGAACGCAGTAGTCCGCGCAAAGCCTCTTATCTCGCCACGATCATCCGATGCGGGTTAACGTTTGACTCTCCGTCCTCTTCGGATGAAGAGAAAACCCAAGCATTAGACCAACTCCACGCGCTTGCCAAAAATCCCAAGCTTAATCGTATTTGGGCAGATTTAGCGCTTTTGAAAGCTGTGTACTACATGCTAACACTGTCGTCACAGACGCCTCAGATAGAAGAACACTTGACAGAGTTATCAACCGCCGGACGCCCATATTGCGCCGTTGCCCGCGAACTTTCTGCGGTACATGCGCTAAACAACGGCGACAAGGCTAGAGCACGTGCACTTTTTGAGCAAATATTAGAGGATCCAGAAGCGTCCTCTTCTTCTAAGGAGCGTGCAACCCTTATGTTACAAGGCTCCACTTTGCGTCTATGAGTATGCGAGAAGGAAAGATCGTAAAATATTTTGTCTTTTTGTGCTTGCTGGTGGTGTGCGCCTGCGACGAGACAAAAGTGCCTCTCACTGGTAAACGAGAGTACGTCTTGCAAGGACCTCTTGCTGAAGCAGCGCATAACAGGAAAAGTGTTAGTTCTTCCCTCCCCTCGGCGGTTTCCATCAACGCATGGGAACAACCGAAATACGGGACAACGCACGTCACTCCTGTCATTAAGGGACCGAAGAACTACAATAAGATTTGGGAGGTATCTTTATCGTACGGAGAGGATACGACCTGGAAAATTTCGGCCCCCCTCATTGTCGGCAACAAGCGCCTGTTTGTTCTTGATGCTGGCGGCATACTATCGGCGCTGGATACGACCACTGGAGAGCTTTTATGGACCGCTTCGACCACACCGCAAAGGTGCGACGGAAATTTAAACGGCAGCATGGTATATGCAAACGGCAGGGTGTACATCGGCACAACCTTTTCCGAAGTAATTGCTTATGACGACGCGTCGGGGCGCATTTTATGGCGCCATCACCTGGATGCGCCTGCCGCAGGAGGCTTGACGATAGAAAACGGGCATCTGTTTGTGCTCCTCAGCAATAATACGCTGAAAGTACTAAATAGCGACACCGGAATCACTTTATGGACGCATAAGGGCCTTATGGAAGATGCCAAAATGATCGGCAATGCAGCATGCGCTGTGGCACAAGGAATCGTCATCGTACCATATTCTTCAGGAGAGTTGTTTGCGCTCCATGAGGAAACGGGAAGTGTCTTGTGGGAAGAGAGCCTGACAAAATTCGCTTCTGCCGATCTTTTTAAACTTTTCCCGCACATTCGAGCGTATCCCATTATTTCCCACGAAACAGTGTATGCCGTTGGGTACAGTGGCGTAACAGCTGCGTTCGACATACGCACAGGAACGCGTCATTGGGAATGCGAGGTTGGAGGATCGGAGACGCCTTGTATAGCAAAAAATACCCTATGGGTTGTTAATACGGATGGCTTATGTGTTTGTATAAATGCGGCAAACGGCGCCCTACAATGGAAAACGACGCTCCCCATCGCCCCAGAACGATCTCCCGCAACATGGCAAGGTCCGCTTATGGTAGATGGTCATTTATTGGTCAGTCATCCAGATGGCGTGCTGGTATTTCTCTCGCCACAAGATGGACGCATTGTCCGTCACTATGCGCTTGAAGATCCGATAGCAGCACCACCATTAATTCTCCGCGAGACCCTTTTTGTGGTGACAAAAAATGGGAAAGTACAGGCCTACCGATGAGTATTGTTCTTATCGGTCGTACAAATGTCGGAAAATCGACATTATTCAATAGATTAATCGGCCGACGGGAGGCTCTGGTTTACAACACTCCTGGCGTAACACGGGATTGCCACATGGGAATGCTTGCGTTAAGCACGACTTCTGTCCCCCTATGGGACACAGCCGGACTCTCCCTCCCGAAAGACACACCGTTATCTCAAGATCTTGCCAAACAGACACTTTTCGCATTACAACAGACGTCTCTTGTGTTGTTTGTGCTGGATGCGCGGGAAGGCATACTCCCTGCGGATTATTCTGTAGCGGAATGGTTGCGTACGCATTTGGAGCCCCATCAAAGCGGGTACCTTGTTGCCAACAAAGCGGAACATCTCTCTCAAGATATTATGACGAGCTTAGCGGGCGAAGCGTTAAGGCTCGGGTTTGGAGAACCGCTATTCGTTTCCGCGGAACATAACATAGGGATGTCCTCTCTTCACGGCTTGTTTCAGACATATTTCTGCGGTTCATCCCCTTTACCGGCTTCTCCAGCCGCAGAGACACCTATTCGTATCGCTTTCATCGGACGCCCAAACGTCGGGAAATCGACTCTTGTAAATGCCATTTTAAAAGAGCAGCGCTTGTTGGCAGGTGCCACTCCTGGACTCACGCGGGATGCTATCGTGGTATCCTGGCGCTATAAGGAACAAGCATTCGAACTGGTTGACACGGCAGGTCAGCGTCGCCAAGCACGCGTCCAAGATCCTCTAGAGCGGCTTGCCACATCAAAAACGCGTCATATCACCAGGACTGCGGACATTGTTTGCCTTGTATTGGATGCGACCGTTCCCATTGAAAAGCAAGATTTTACCCTTGGGCGTCGCGCTATTGATGGCGGGCTGCCCCTTATCGTCGTGTTGAATAAATGCGACAAGATTACGGATATCAAAAGCATCTCCCGCGCAGCACAAGAAGCCGTCACGCAAGGGTTATCTCAAGAAAAGGGAATCCCTATCGTCACGATTTCTGCTCAAGAAGGGACGAACATACAGGAGATATTTTCTTGGAGCTTTAAACTGCATCGTCGAACCCAGACAATACTGGGAACGGCGGTGCTCAATCGTTGGCTACAGGAGGCCACCAAGAAGTACGCCCCGCCTTCCCACCGCGGAAAGCATCCCCATATAAAATATATAACGCAGACCGGCCGCCGCCCTTTGTCGTTTCTCGTTTTCGGAACACGAACTGAAGCGATTACAACCGCGTATCGACGGTACCTTCTTAACGGCTTCGTTAAAAAGTTTCATCTTTCAGGAATTCCGATTAGACTCACCTTTCGCCAAACGGAAAATCCGTATGGCAAACTCACAAGCAAAGGCAGTCCTCTTTTATGAAAACACTCCATACAAGAACCAACGAGTACAAGCTCACTATCTTTGCCACGCGATTGGCGATCATAATTTCTGGAATCATGATCGTTTTAAAAACGGCGGGTTGGTTGACTACTAATGCTCTCAGCATACAGGCATCGCTGATCGATTCCACTGTAGATTGCCTTTCCTCTGTATGTGCGACATTAGCCGTTCGGTTGGCACAGCGCCCCCCTCAGGCCTCTTATACATTCGGATTTGCCAAGATAGAGCCTTTTGTCGCATTGGGACAGGCGCTTCTTGTTATCGGTTCTGCGGTTTTCTTAGGCACGGAGTCTGTTCGTCGCCTTTTCTATCCAGAACCTATAGAGAACACCGTCATAGGGTTTGCGGTCATTATCGCCTCCACTTTTTTGACGCTTTTCCTAGTTTACACGCAGCAGCGTATCATTCATCGCACGCATTCTGTCATTGTTCAGTCGGATTCCCTACATTACCGTGTTGATCTTTTTGTAAATTTAGGGATTATTGTCTCACTATTGTGCAGTTATTTGTTTGATGTTTCTATAATAGACAGTCTTTTTGGACTGTGTGCGGCGATTTATATTGTTATGGGTGCATTTAAAGTCATCCGCAAAGCCACAGAAGAATTGCTCGATAAAGGCTTGTCCTCCGAAGAAATAGCCCGCATTCGCAAGCTGGTAGAAACCCAGGAAGGTATTGCAAAAGTAACCTGGATAAAAACACGCTCCCTCGGTCCTTCTGTTCTTCTTATAGCGGGAATTTGTGTCAGTTCCTCCAGGGTTGTGGACATGTTACATGTTTTACAAAAAATAAAACACCGCTTAAAACATGATTTTCCAAAAATGGAGGTTATTTTTTCCATAGAATCTAGTGACAATCGAAAGCATATTTAGAATTTATCAACTTATATTTCCTATCCTCTTGTCATCGGCATAGAAATGATGCGGAGATGCTGGAGTCTCGTTTCCTCGCACAAATCCTCCAAATCCTTCGCCCATACGAAAGTTAGAGCACGAAAGTCAGAGAGCGCCTTCTGCCGAAAAATACACGTTCCGCAATGAGGATGACTGATGCGCGCGAACGCGGGCAGACACAAGAAGCATCATCTGTCTCTTTCAATATCCCCTCCGCTACACCCCTGTAATGCTCATTTTCCTGCCTTTAAAGTATTGGAGGCTACTGCTACGCTGCCTTGTTTCTAGCTGTACACACCCACATGCGGCGTAGCGCTGCAATAGCAACAATAGCTCTCTCTTCTCTCGAAATACCCTCCCCTCCGTGTAGAACAAAAGCCTAAAAACCAATTG
>JAISRK010000022.1 GCA_031273665.1 Holosporales bacterium | reverse complement strand
TCCGCAACTATACCATCGGGGACGTCCTTGCGCGCTTTAAAAGAGCGCAGGGATATGCCGTCTTGCATCCTATAGGGTGGGATGCTTTTGGGTTGCCCGCTGAAAACGCAGCGTTAGAGCGCAATGGCCATCCACGCACATGGACAGAAGAGAATATCCAGACCATGCGTGTTCAGCTTGAGCGATTGGGATTTTCTTATGATTGGGCACGGGATATGGCAACGTGTCATCCGGACTATTACGAACACGAACAGAAGCTCTTTTTGGATTTGCTTCAGCATGGACTCGTGTACCAAAAAAACGCCATTGTCAACTGGGACCCCGTTGAATCCTGCGTTCTAGCTAACGAACAAGTGATCGATGGAAAAGGATGGCGATCCGGCGCGGTCGTTGAACAGCGTGCTTTAAAACAGTGGTTTTTCAAAATCACCAATTTCTCTGATGCCTTACTTCATGGACTAGAGCATTTGGAAGGCTGGCCCGAGAAAGTGCGTACTATGCAAAAGCATTGGATAGGAAAATCGCAAGGACTCACGTTCCATCTGCGCGTTAAAAAAGAAGAAGAGCGGTTGGCCGTCTTCTCTACACGTCCTGAAACAATTTTCGGCGCGAGCTTTGTCGCCATTGCGCCTCAGCACCCGCTTGCCGAAAAGTTCGCACGTCAAAACGCGCAATTAAAAGAATTTATCCGTACCTGTCACCATCTTTCCACCGCAACAGAAGATCTGGAAACGATGGAAAAACGCGGATTTTCAACGGGGTTAACAGTCCAACATCCGTTTGTGAAGGACAAAACCCTGCCTCTTTTTGTTGCGAATTTCGTGCTCATGACGTACGGCACGGGTGCCATCTTCGGAGCACCAGCCCACGATGAACGCGATTTTGAATTCGCGACAAAATACGGGTTACCAGTACTCCCTGTTGTCGCTTCCTCCCGTCAAGAACCGCTGCCTTATACCGGCGACGGCATCATGATCAACTCCGCCTTTCTAGACGGCCAAACGGTGCAAGAGGCGCGCCGCCACATTATCACCGAGGCCGAAAAGACAGGCTGTGGTACAGCGACAGTGTTTACCCGTCTGCGAGATTGGGGAGTTTCACGCCAGCGCTATTGGGGATGCCCTATTCCCGTGATTCATTGCCCTGACTGCGGCATTGTTCTGGTGCCGGAAAAAGACTTACCTGTCTTGCTGCCTGATGATGTGTCGTTCGCCGTACCGGGTAACCCGCTCGATCATCATCCAACGTGGAAACATGTACCCTGTCCCACCTGCGGCAAAGCAGCAACGCGTGAGACGGATACACTCGACACTTTTGTGGACTCTTCGTGGTATTTCTTGCGCTTTTGTTCCCCTCAATTAAAGACAAGTCCCTTTGATCCCGTAGCAATCAGCCGATGGATGCCCGTCGGATATTATATCGGAGGCGTAGAACACGCTATTTTGCATCTCCTGTATGCACGTTTTTTCTCGCACGCGCTTCACGTCTGTGGCTATAACGTTCCTGTGGAACCTTTCCAGCGCCTGATCACACAAGGCATGGTGTGCCACCCAGCGTATCGAGATAAGAGGGGCACATGGCTGTTCCCCGAGGATGTAGAAAAACGCGGTAAAGAGGGGTACGTCAAGCGATCGGATGGAATGCGCGTAACTGTCTGTCGTGCCGAGAAAATGAGTAAAAGCAAGAAAAATGTGGTAGACCCCGATACTATCGTCCGCACGTACGGCGCAGATGCCGTGCGTCTCTTTATCCTATCCGATACGCCTTTAGATCGTGACTTAGAGTGGTCAGAAGAAGGAATAGAGGGGTGCTGGCGCTTTATCAACCGTGCTTGGCGTTTAGTGGAGCAGTATAAAGCCTTACCTACCCCCTGTGTACATGCGCTTCAAGAGGCTACTGACGCCTTCTTGCGTACGACTCATCAGTTGATGCACCGCATTACGACATTTTACCATGATCTTCAGTTTAATCGCGCAATTGCGCTGATCCGGGAGTTGACAACAGCGCTTTACGAGGCCCTTGAGTCTGGTTGTATCTCTCCCCTAACCCTTAAGGAGGGCCTGAAATCTTGGACGATCATGCTCTCTCCTATCGCACCCCATTTAGCAGAAGAGATATGGCATACTCTCGGAGAAACGACATTTGTGGCACAAGCAGCGTGGCCAAAAGCGGATGCCACATATTTAACCGAAAATACCGCTAACATCGCGGTACAAATCAACGGAAAGACGCGGGGAATTCTGCCGATCTCTTATAACGCGTCTGAGAAAGAAGTCTCCGCCGCTGCCTACGAACTACCGGGCATTATTTCTGCCTTGAAAGGAAAAAGCGTTGAACGCACGATTTTTGTGTCGAACAGAATTATTAATTTTGTGTGTCGCTAGCCTTTACACGGGCTGCACACGCATTGCACCATTACACTGTGCATACACGTCTTCTTGTGCTACTCCGATTCCTATCAGTGTAGACATCATTGCCAATCGCAATGGTCAAAGGCTAAGAAATCGCCTTTTGGAGCAATTGCACGATATTCCCATGCCTACGCATGAGCTCTACAAACTCAAAGTCACCCTCACCGAGACGGTGCGCGCTTACGGTGCCTTTACAACTGGGAGCACTGGTCGGCAGGAACGAGGATATATTGCGGATTTTTCGCTCTTTAAATCCCAGGATTTAGCACAACCTGTCTTGAGCGCAACGGCTAAAGCAGAAAGCACGTATGACACGGCACTGACAAGTGGAGAAGTGATCCATACGATCTTTTATGCCATCGACGACGCCCTACTTGAGCAAGTCAGTACAAGCATTGTGGAACACCTGCGGATGCATTTTTTGAAGCAACAGAGTACACACCCATGACGCCAGAGACGTTGAAAAAAGCCTGGCAAGCCCCAGCGATTTTTGTGTTTGGCAATGACACCTCCGCAAAACACGCTTTTACATTATGGCTAGAGCAAGCAGCACAGCACGAAGGCTATAAAATAGACCATCAAAAAGCGACTTTTATAAAAGGGTTCTCTCCTAGCACGCAAGAAGAGTTATTCGTCCCCCAAAAAACGTTTTTGGTGTTAGAGGGAGTCACCGATGCGACGTTACCCAGCTTAGATCCCATTTTCCAAGCCTTTCTCCCAGAGGGACGCGTCTTGGTGCTCCTTGCCCCAGAATCCCGCAAGATCGCCCCCTATTTCTCGCACCACCCGGATTATATCCCCTGCGGGTTTTTCAAAAACGCCCAAGATCGGCTCACGCTCTTTCAATTCTTTTTTACTGTGCAAGGAGAACCGCCCCCTTCTGTCCCCGCTACGTTCCTTTTGTCGCGCGATATCGAAGAGCAGTTCGCCAATACGTGCCAGAAATGGTGGTTACTCCGCGCAAATCCAGATGCCTGCGCACGTCTATGCCGAGAGGCGGCGCAACCGACACAGTGGGACGTTGAGATGTTGCGCGCTCTCGAGCCCATTGCGGCAACACGATTATTGTTGGCACGAGCCCTTAAAACGCTGGAAAGCACCGAACCGCTTCTAAAATTTTTTCATCATCAGGCAACATATCTATGTCAACGTGGAGAAATATTGAATACGCTATTAGAAGCCGAGATTGCTTTTAAACGCAAGCATGCACCACCAAAAAGCGTACTTTTCCGGCCTTTTCTGCGGCCTTGAACGTTGACAAAATCGGTGATTTTTACCAGCGCAAACGTTGCAAATTTCCTCAGGACATGCTAAGCACCCTCAAGTGCATGAGAAGGAGGATTCCTTGTCTTCGTTGGCTAAGCGGCACATTGTAGAGCGATGCGTTCATGTGTTATCAGACGTTTCTGAGAAAACCGGCGTATTGCCGCAGGTACTGCAGGATTTCGATCGTCTGCATCACATGTTGCAGGTCCCAGCATTGCGCGCAGCTCTTGCCCGTTGTCGGACCGCTGTGACACGAGAAAGCTGTATTGCCCAGTGCTTCGTCGAAGTGTTGAACCCATCTCCTTTGGTAGCGCGGTTTCTAAAATTTATGGCAGAGCAGCGGTTTCTAGTGTTTTTCGAAGAGATCGTCCGCTATTTTTTGGCCGTTAGCCAAGCACACATGGCATATCAGGCCGTAACGATCATAACCGCGACTACTCTGAAAGAGCCCACTCGTCAGACGTTGACGCATCAGCTGCAAGAGGCGTTGGGTCAAAAGGTCACACCTGTTTTTACGGTAGATCCGACCCTTTTATCTGGCTTTAAAGTACGCATAGGATCGAAAATGATCGATGGCTCTTTTAAAAATCATCTCAAGCATCTGGGAAACGCCTTACAGGGATCGCATCTATGAGTATCCAGGCTCCCGAAATTATCTCTCTCCTGCAAAAGCGATTGGAGCAATTCGCGCCTTCCTTTGACGTCGCTGAAATCGGCACAGTTCTTTCTGTAGGGGACGGTATCGCGCGCGTCTACGGCCTGGATAACGTCCGGATGGGGGAAACAGTGACGTTCGAATCAGGCTCTCAGGGCCTGGTTTTGAACCTAGAACAAGAATGTGTCGGCGTAGTGATTCTCAGCAGTGGTGTAAAGATCCGCGAAGGAGAGGAGGTGCGCCGCACACACACAATCATAGAGGTGCCCGTTGGTCATGCTCTTTTGGGACGCATCGTCGACGCATTAGGCAATCCTCTTGATGGCAAAGGCCCCATTCACACAAAAGAATGCCGCCGCGTTGAGGGAAAAGCTCCTGGCATTATCGATCGGCGTTCTGTATTCGAGCCCGTTCAAACAGGCATTAAAACCATTGATGCGTTGGTGCCAATTGGGCGTGGACAACGGGAATTAATTATCGGCGACCGCCAGACGGGCAAGACGGCTCTCGCCATCGATACCATTTTGAACCAAAAGGCAGCTTTTGACGCGAAAGACGCTGCGAAAACGCTGTATTGCATCTATGTTGCCATTGGACAGAAGCGGTCGGATGTCGCGCGTCTAGTCAAGGTTCTCGAAGATGCAGGCGCGATGGCATATACAACCGTTATTGCGGCAACGGCTTCGGACTCAGCACCTCTGCAGTATCTGGCTCCTTATGCGGGATGTGCGATGGGCGAGTATTTCCGCGATAATGGTATGCACGCTTTGATTGTCTACGACGACCTATCGAAGCATGCAGTAGCGTATCGGCAGATGTCGCTTTTATTGCGACGCCCTCCTGGACGCGAAGCGTATCCCGGAGATGTCTTCTACCTTCATGCGCGCTTACTAGAACGCGCCGCCAAGATGAATGACCAAAACGGAGGTGGGTCGTTGACAGCGCTTCCCATCGTGGAAACGCAGGCAGGAGACGTGTCAGCGTACATCCCCACCAACGTGATTTCCATCACAGATGGGCAAATTTTCCTGGAAACAGATCTATTTTACAAAGGTATTCGACCGGCCATCAACGTGGGCCTCTCTGTGAGTCGTGTAGGATCCGCCGCCCAGACAAAAGCGATGAAAAAAGTCGCGGGAGGCATTAAGCTAGACCTCGCACAATATCGCGAAATGGAAGCGTTTTCCCAATTTGCATCGGACCTGGATGCCGCGACCAGAAACCTTCTCGCACGGGGAGAACGGCTGGTAGAAATCCTGAAACAGCCTCAATACCGTCCTCTTTCTGCAGAACAAGAGGTCATCAGCGTTTTTATGGGCTCCAAAGGATACCTTGATACGTTGGAGATCGCGGATGTCCAGGCTTTTGAGCAAATGGTGTTTACGCGCCTTGAAACGACGCATTTGCTAGAGGAACTGCGCACACAGAACGCTCTTACGGAGGAGATAGAGGGGAAACTGCGCGCCCTTATAGACGAAGTGCTGACTACCTTCCAAGCCGATAAAGGAGCAAAACGCGCTTAATGGCTAATTTGAAAGAATTCCGCACCCGAATTGAGAGCGTTCGCTCGACTAAAAAAATCACTGCGGCTATGAAGATGGTCTCTGGAGCAAGATTGCGTCGTGCGGAAGAGTCGGCGACAAAAGCACGACCGTATGCCGAGCAATTACGCTATATCCTCAGTTATCTGCTGAGTCGTGCTTCGGACTTACGTGCTCCTCCTGCTTTGTTAACAGGCCGCCCTGACCTCAATGCCGTTTTGCTCATCGTCTTTGCTTCCGATCGCGGTTTATGTGGGAGTTTTAATGCGGGTATAGGACGCGCCACACAGCGGGTGATCCAGGATTATCTCCAAAGAGGAGTACACGTGCGTATTATTTGCGTTGGTCGCAAGGCGGCGGATCTCCTAAAGAATCATATACGCGCGGATGTTGCCTTGTTGGACACGATTACAGATGGACTGCGTCCTGAGCGTACTCTTGAGACAGCACAAGCTTTGGCGGCACGCGTCATAGCCCTTTTTCAGGCCCGAGAAGTAGACGAGGTGCACCTCCTGTACAATCGGTTCCACTCGGCCATACGGTCGTCATTCACGAACCTGCGGCTTATTCCTGTAGAAGATACTTTTGCTCCATTGGAGGCCTTGCCCGCGATCCCACTCATCGAACCTTCGGAAGAGGAGGTATTGCAGCTATTGCTAGAGCGCAATATGACGCTGCAAATTTATCAAGCGGCGCTCGAGAGCTTCGCCAGTGAGCAAGGCGCACGAATGACGGCAATGGACAGTGCCACACGGAACGCAGAAGACATCCTGACACAGCTGACATTGCATTATAACCGCACACGGCAAGCGTTAATCACGAAAGAGCTCACAGAAATTGTCGCCGGCGCAGAAGCTCTTGGAAACAGATGAGAATCGAATAGGGTAATGATCATGACGCAAAAGAAAAACACTGGGACCATTGTTCAAATTGTGGGGGTAGTGGTTGATGTGCAATTCCCAGACGAACTCCCAAACGTTTTGACGGCACTCCACGTAGAAGATTCCAATCTTGTATTAGAGGTTATCCAGCATCTTGGAGATAAAACCGTGCGTGCTATTGCTATGGGATCTACAGATGGCATCTACCGCGGCCAGACAGCAGTGGACACCAAAGCACAAATCGAAGTACCAGTTGGCAGAGAGACCCTTGGCCGCATTCTAAATGTTGTCGGAGAACCTATCGACGAACGCGGACCGATTAACGCAAAAACCAAACTGCCCATTCATAGATCGCCCCCTACTTTTGGAGAGCAATCAACCCACACCGAAATGCTTGTCACAGGTATCAAGGTCATCGATTTATTGGCGCCTTATGCCAAGGGAGGGAAAATCGGACTTTTCGGTGGTGCCGGTGTCGGAAAAACTGTCATTATCATGGAGTTAATCAGCGGCATTGCCAAAGCACACGGCGGCCTTTCCGTCTTTGCGGGAGTAGGCGAACGCACGCGCGAAGGCAACGACTTATATCACGAAATGATAGAGTCTGGTGTCATTCAAAAAGACGGACCAGGATCGAAAACAACGTTAGTCTACGGTCAGATGAACGAATCGCCTGGGGCGCGAGCGCGCGTAGCCCTTACGGGGTTAACAATTGCAGAGTATTTCCGAGATCACGAGAACCAAGATGTCCTGCTGTTTGTCGATAATATTTTTCGATTTACGCAGGCGGGATCCGAAGTGTCTGCGTTGCTGGGCCGTATCCCCTCTGCTGTTGGATACCAACCCACACTGGCAACGGAAATGGGAGAGCTGCAAGAACGGATTACAAGCACGAACAAAGGCTCGATTACCAGCATCCAAGCCATTTATGTCCCTGCCGATGATTTGACAGATCCCGCTCCCGCTACTTCTTTCGCGCATTTGGACGCAACGACCGTGCTGAGCCGCCGTATTGTGGAGCTGGGAATTTATCCGGCAGTTGATCCATTAGGGTCGACCTCGAAGATCCTTGATCCGCGCATTTTAGGTGAAGAACATTATGGCGTTGCCTGTGCTGTCCAGACCATTTTGCAAACGTACAAATCACTGCAGGATGTCATTGCCATCTTAGGCATGGATGAGCTTTCTGAAGCGGATAAACTAACCGTCACGCGCGCCCGCAAGATCCAGCGCTTTTTATCTCAACCCTTTGCGACAGCAGAAGTGTTTACCGGTCAGCCAGGGGTTTTTGTTAATTTGAAGGACACGATCGTGGGCTTTAAAGCAATTGTTGAGGGAGACTGCGACGATATGCCTGAAATGGCGTTTTTCATGGTCGGGACAATAGAAGCTGCTCGCGAAAAAGCCCATAAGCTGACGCATGGAAAGTAGTATGAGCACTGACACCGCGTTTAAAGTAACCGTTCTCGCGCCGGAAGGCGTTCTGTGGACGGGGAATGCAGAAATGCTTATTGCACCGGGTACGTGCGGGGAATTTACGGTTCTTCCGCAGCATATTCCGATGATTAGCATGCTGGATGCTGGCTCCGTTCGCGTCTTCGAACAGAAGACCTCAACACTGCCCCAAACGTTTGACATCGCCCATGGT
>JAISRK010000020.1 GCA_031273665.1 Holosporales bacterium | reverse complement strand
GGGACCTTGCTTTTGTGGTGTTATGCGATCTTTAACCGTAACGCTTAGATTGCTATTCTTGCCAGATGGAGTACCCCCCCCCCCCCCAGAATTGACTAATGAGGAAAATTCAGATGTCCGACCCTTATATCCGGCTGTCTTCGCATTCGCAATATCGCCTGATACTGAGCGCACGCGTCGAGACTGGACGTTCATCCCCGTTACTCCCGTTCGAAAGCTGGTGAATAGACTCATCGTGAACCTCATCTTTTCCAAACATCTCTATTATTTTTACATAATGATCGTTAAAAAAACGTTAAGGAAATAAAATTTTTTGGGGAAGCATGCCCGGAAAAGAGTATGTCGTAAGCGGGAGGAAAGGTTAGTAAAAGTAAAAAACCTAAAAAATAGAAAGATAAGCAATATGCAAAACGGCGCAAAAAATATGAAAAACTCTCTTAATCGTCCTGGGAATGCCAGAGAAAGCGCCTTAGCATATTCTCATTGTTGAAGATTTTCCGTCCTTTTTAAAGACACTCAATTCTCCTCCCTGTCTACTTTTATTTTCGTAAAAAAAAGAAAAAGGACAGGGCAGTTTTACAAGGGCGTAGTCCTCCTGATGCCGACAAACTAACGGTCCTCTGATAGCGTCACGCCTTTAGGGGCAGACCATGGCGTTTGTATTGTTACGGGAATCTGGTGTGTTAAAACTGTTTTAGGATGTAATCTGCGCAGATTAATACGCATAGTGGTGCAACACGCTTTTAGAGAGAGTAAAAAATTCTCTAATGTTTTGATACTTTGTGACGCTAAGAAATTTTCTTGGTCCACCGGCAGATTAGTAATGTGCATGCTTTCTATCAGATCTCTCTCATCCCAGGTACCAGCGCTCGCAAATCCCGTCATCGGGGTGTTTTGGGAAAAGTCTTCGATCTCTAAGCCTTCCAAAAAAATTTTCTGTGTCTGTTGGTATGTATCGGGGGCCGCATAATTCTCTTCTGCATAAAGTTCTGCGCCAAATTGACAAACAACGCCATCTGTTCCGGAAGAGTGCGCACTCAATCCCACGCCACACGCGATTCTTATTTCCCCCCAATGTGTTTGCGTCTTCCCGTCGATAACAAGACGTGTTTTGATGACTTTGCCACAGACGGCTCCTCCAGGTAAACGCGGATCCTTAAGGACAACCGCGTCTTCAATTGTTATGTCCGCTAAATCTTCAAATGGTCCTCTAAAGGACACTTCAAAAGAACGTGAAGAAGCTGCTAAATAAGACCGAGCTCGGGCAATGGCATGAACAACGGCTTTTTGTCCTCGACGCGTTGTGAAAAAGCTTGCACGCGACGGATCTCCGAGAGCGATGGGGATTGCCAGCTCCTTTTCCCAAGACGCGCTGTCCTCAACAAATTGACGTTTGGCTCGGTGGTTATGTACGGCGCGATATTGCCAACCTCCGAACGCAACACGCTCTCCTTCTTTGTACCATCTAAATCCGCGCCAAGGATACAAATCGTGAGACGGCGCAATCGCCCTCAGCTTAAAGTGTAGTCGTTTGATATGTCCGCGGCCTTCTTTAAGTGGGTGTAACTGGTGGCGGTTTTTAAGCACGAAATGTGCTGTCTCTTGGCGCTTTTGTTGGAAATGCCATGCCAGTAGCAATTTTCCCTTAAACCAGTAGCGCTTTAGCTGTACTTTCACAGGGCGTTTGCACAAAGATTCTGGGTTCAGAGCTTCTTCCTCGTCTTGATACGCGAGATAAACCGGTGATCGTCGTGGGTAAAGGTTTAATATTCCCGTTTCAGGAGGAAGCACTTCCTCGAGTGTGCTCTTTAAAACTTCGTATCCTCCTAAACGCAATTTATGCGCTAGGGCGTGCCAGGATTTCTCAAAATCTCGACCTGAATATGTATTGATCATCTGCCCCGGAAATGAGTGCGCAATAATGGGGGCCAGATCCACGCATCCACAGGCGCGCTGCACCCATTGCGCTTCGATCGTCACATCAACGGCATCCCATGGCTCTGTACCACGATGCAGCCGTACCGTGTCTTTAAAAGCCTTCTCTATCGTTAAACGTCGCTGTCCATGGTAGAGATCCGAGAGTGTCAATGCGCCAGTGACCCGATGCCACGCAAACAACGCTGTACGTGCTTCTAATGCCTCATTTGGCATGTCTTCTGTTCCAGAAGCAACAAACAGGGGATCCCAATATGGTTCTACGCGCAAAGAGCGTCCAAAAGCACGGAGTTTGTCCTCCGCATCATCCGGTTCCGCAATGAGCTCTACTTTCAGTAACGCTCCGTCTATGGCGATTGGAAGCGTGATAACACGCCCGCAAAATAAAGGCACAATGGGGCCGTCTTTCTTCTGGAAAGCGATGCGCGCATAAGCACGCTGCTGCACAGAAGGTTGTTTGAGCTGGGGATTCAGCAATGTTACATGCGCGACGGCGAATTCTCCCTCTGCTTGAGAGATTTCGATGGCGAAAGGGTCTTCATCTCCTCTCCAAGAAGAGGTAGTATCTGCAAATGTTTCCGTCCAATCAAAAATAAAACGCATGTTTTCCTCGTACTTGATTATAATTAGGGCTTTGTCTGACCAGAGAGCACGCAAGCGTAAGGAGAGATTCCATGTCCCATGCTAAAGTCGGCGGTTTGAGTGGTGGCTACGTCGTTGGCGTAGCGTTTTTTATCACGAGCCTTCTTGTGGGCTCCACCAACGACGTTATTATGAAGTTCGTCGGCAATCGCTTATCCAGTATAGAAGTTATTTTCTTTCGCTTCTTGTTTGGCTTTATTACTCTCATTCCTTTTATTTTCACGCGCGGTAAAAAGGTGTTTCATACTCAACAGCTAGGCCTGCAAATTCTCCGCGCGGCTTTGGGATTCATTTCTCTTACGGCGTGTGCTTATGGCGTTGTTTTGCTGACGCTTGCAGAAAGCACTGTCGTTTTTTGGACGATTCCCATCTTCACGTTGATCCTCTCGTCCATTTTTCTCTGTGAGAAAGTTCCTCTTGCACGTTGGGTAGCGACGATCGTTGCGCTTATTGGGCTAGCCATTTTAGTATTTCCCGATGGCGTACATTTAAAACCGGCGATGTTTGTACCGATCACTGCGGCTTTCCTTTTTGCCGTTCAAGATGTGATGGCAAAGCGTATGGTTATTGACGAAGATCGGATTACGATGCTGATGTACTTTGCAATAGGCACGACGCTATTGAGCTTTTTTCCTGCCCTGTTTTTGTGGGAAACGCCGACGGCTTATGAGCTTTTCATTCTGT